>CAIRGO010000001.1 GCA_903878115.1 Akkermansiaceae bacterium
AGCATACTCACCGGAACTAGTGCCGCTACGGCTGAAACACCTGATGCCGTAGCCATTGCAGAGGAAGTCATCAGTCTCGACTCCTCAATCGCTCTCCTGCAGACAGGCAACAATGTTCTCGCCATTCATGGTTTGAATTTGAGTTCTGTTGACGATGACTTTTTACACTCTGTGACGCTCGAATCGTATCGAGGAATCATCGGACTCAACGCTACAGCAGCACTTTATAGTGCACCTCTTTCTCTAACAAAGAGCACTATCGTGAAAGCGCGAAGCTATAATGCAGCCACGCAAACGTGGAGCGCTCTTCAAGAAAGTTTTTATCAAATGGGAGCGCAGGCATGCCCACAAGGAGATCTAGTAATCAGTGAAATTCATTATAACCCCAATGGTGATGATGATGGAGAATTTATTGAATTCATGAACGTATCAAGTGCTGCGATCAACTTGCGTGGTGCCAACTTCAGTAATGGTATCACATTTTCTTTCCCTAACAATCGTGATGTCATTCTTGTTCCCGGAGAACGTATCGTGCTGGTGGACAGCCAATTTACATTCCAACAAATTCAAGGATGGAGCGCTAAGCTCGGAGGCATTTATTCAGGTTCATTGTCGAACGATGGAGAACAAATCACATTACTTGCGGCTGATGGTATCACCACAATCATCGACTTCATATACAACGACAAAGCACCCTGGCCCATAGAAGCTGATGGCGCCGGTCAAAGTTTGGTGCTAATCAATCAAAATGTGGGTGCCAATCTCAACGACCCCTGCAACTGGCGCCCTAGTTTAGCGCAACAAGGCAATCCTAACACGAACGATGCGACTACCTTTAGTGGCATCGCTCCAGGCGACGATGATCTTGATGGTCTAACAAATTATATGGAATACGCTCTTGGATCAAGTAGCAACAGTCCCAATCCCAGCAGTGGACTAACCTTTTCGATCGATTCAATGACCAATCTCGCATTAGCATCAGTAGATCACGCTGCTGCAGCTGATAGCGCTAACCTGCGCCTTGAGGCATCAGCTAACCTCGTCGATTGGAACATTCCGGTGACTCTCACATCCCGACAAGTTCAACTCAACGGGAAGCTTCGCTCTAGCTGGCAAATACCGGCTACATCTCCAAGGCTCTTTTTGCGACTTCGCACAGGAGAATAGAATAGAAAAACCACCGCCCAATCGGAACAGTGGTTTTGTTATTAAAAATTTCTGAGAAAAATATTATTCCTCTTCAATGTATTTCTCGTGCCCTTTTTTCTTGAGAGCCTTTGCATCGGTAACAAGTTTTGCTACTTCATCCAACTTTTTATCAATGAAGGCGATTTCAATGTCACAAAAAATCGCTGCCGCCTGGCTCATCATTTTACGATAATCCGCAATTGCTTTGGCTTTTTCTGCGCCAGCAGGCATTTTTTCAATCATCGCTGGCACTAATGCCATGCCCTTGATTACGCTGTCTTGAGATTCACGCGCTAGGGCAGCACCTTTCACTGGATCAGTTTCCTTGGCGAGTGCTTTCATTGCATCGCTAGTTGCCTCCATTTGCTTGGCAAGAGGGGTTTCTTCTTCAGCGCGAATAGGAGCAATGCTGCCAACCATCATCAATAATGCGGTAATCGGTGTAAGTATTTTCATGTCACAAGAAAAATACGGGGAATCCCTATTTTGTCAAATCATCAAAAAACAATTAACGCAAATATCTCTTAGGCCCCTCGGATGGCTTGGGAATTTGGCGAAGTTGATCAAAATCACCCTCTTCACAGCAACGAACAAACCCTTCGGCATAACTCTTGAGCCGATCCCACGAATCACGAATTTCTGATGCCTCTTTAGGTGTGATCGAGTTGTCCAAAGCAGCGAGCGAAATCATACTGAGCATTTGCGAAAATTGACTGATGATTTCATGAGTCGCTGGCAACACTTCAAATCCCTGCTTACAAGAGCTGTCAGGATTGCGCAAAAAACAACCTCCCGCACGCTGACAAAGCCATTCGACAATTGCTTCATCTTCACTAAGTTCCATGATCTTCAGCAAGCGATCAATAGGATTACGACTTCCCGATCCATCTTCGTTTGGTTTTTCTGCCCATTTATAAACCAATGACAGGGAAATCCCCAACTCAGAAGCGATTGCCTTAGGGCTTACTTTTTCAAACACCTTACGAAGCACATCATAACTTTCCATAACTGAGAGTATGATGAAAAACTAGCTAATAAAAGCAAGTAAAATTGGCTATACTACTCTATGATTGGAAATTTGATGAACCTTGGTGATTCTCAGCCTTTAATTTCTAACAACATTTGTGCGTTGCTAGGAAATTTTTTCAAGAAATAAGTTAGGCGCTCCATGGCTTCCAGTGGTTTATGTCCGGATAAACCGCGGCGGATCAAGTGAATCTTATGCAACATGTGCTCAGGAAGCAGTAGTTCCTCACGTCGTGTGCCTGATTTGAAAATATCAACAGCTGGATAAATGTAATTTTCTGCGATTTTGCGATCTAACACAATTTCCATATTACCTGTGCCTTTGAATTCTTGGAAAATTGCTTCATCGGCTCGGGAGTTCGTTTGAATCAAGGCCGTTGCAAGAATCGTCAATGAACCACCACCACGAGTATTTCTGGCAGCGGCAAAAAGACGACGAGGAACTTCAAGTGCACCTACAGTGACACCGCCAGTGCCGATTCCACGACCTTGCGATTGCGAAGTATTATTGTAGGCACGGGCTAGACGGGTGATCGAATCCATTAACAAAAATACGTGCTTACCTGCCTCAACGAGGCGCTTGGCGCGTTCGATCGTTAACTCTGCGATCCGGCAATGATTGCGTGGGTTTTCATCATTTGAGCTAGCAATGATTTCAGCACCAGGCAACGCGCGCTTGAATTCGGTAACCTCCTCGGGACGCTCATCTACTAACAAAACGATTAAGTGCAGATTATCATCTTCTTTGCTACGAATCGACTCCGCGATATGCAATAATAGAGTCGTTTTTCCCGACCGCGGTGGCGATACAATGAGGCCACGTTGTCCTCGCCCCACCGGAGCTACGATATCGAGCACGCGTGTGGTGAAACGATTTTGGTCATTTTCAAAAGGAATACGTTTTGCGGGATTGATGGCCGTAAGTTCTTCAAAATGAGGCAAGCGCCGAGCTTCGTCTGGCGGGGCATCGTTGACGGTTAAGATTTCCACCACCTGCGGACCACGCGGACCGATTTGAGTGAGCACTTTAAGAATCACTCCGGGACGCAAGCCAAATCTATTAACCAACTGCGCCGTGATGAACGCGTCATCTCTGCCGATTTCAAAACTTTTTTTCAGACTACGGATAAAGCCGCTGCCTTTCACTGTTAGCTCTAACAGACCAGTAACTTCGACCTTTGGGCCTTCTAATAACGCCTGACTACGTTCGGCATCAGGGTCACCCTTTGCTTGGTCCTGCGGCTTTCCGAATGGTCGATTTTTTTTCTGATGCTGATTGTTTTGATTGCGATCAAAACGATTTTTTTTGCCATTACCAAACTTATTCTTGTGCTTGTTTTGTTTCTGCTCGAATGGCGGACGCTGCTGCTGTTGCTGCTGTTGATGCTTTTGATGCTGCGGTTGTTGCTGAGGTGGGCGAGGAGAAGGAAATGGCTGTGAACTTTGTTCACTTGGCGATACGACACGATGCTCAACCTCGGCACGAGGTTCTTGAGCCACGCGTGGTTCTATGATTTCTGATTTTTCAACAGCTACGATTTTTTCCGGCGCAACTTTTTTGACGGCTGGTTTTTCTTCAGCTACGACCTTCGCGACAGCGACTTTCTTCGCTGCCACTTTTTTCACGGGAGCACTGAAAGGCACCTCTGCCGTAGTAACTTTTTTCGCTGCTTTTTTAGCTACTTTTTTCGCGACGATTACTGGCTTTTCTGGACCTGCAGCGGCGACTTTCTTCGCAGCGGCTTTCTTAGCTGGCGCTTTTGCTTTGGCAGCTTTTTCTGATGGGGATGGAGTTGATTCACTCATGTGTATATAAATAATAAAAATTGTTAGTCTAGCAGCTCTACTAATTCATCTGCTACTTCAAAGTTGGTAAAGACGTTTAATGTATCTTCGTAGCCATCGAGCGAGTCATGTAATTTCAATACTTGCTTGGCAATTGTTAGCTCATTTACTTCAACGGGCAATTGCGGAATAGAAACGAATTTTTCAGAATGAACTACAAAACCTTGTTGGCGAAGATCCGCAGCAATCGTCGCTAATGAAGTTGGCTGAGTATACACCAGATGCACTTCTTCATCTGAAAGCACATCGTCAGCACCTGCCAAAATTGCGACCTCCAAAATAACATCTGTCGAGACGGAATCGACAGACAATGCAATTTCTCCTTTTCGATCAAATTGATACGCGACAGATCCCGGAGTGGCAACACTGCCGTGATTCTTAGTGAAAATGGAACGAATATCCGCGGCTGCACGGTTAAGGTTATCAGTAGCAATTTCGATCAAAAAAGCAATTCCCGATGGGCCGTAGCCTTCATAAGTTATTTCTTGAATCATCGCACCGCCTAGTTCGCCGGTGCCTTTCTTGATGGCGCGTTCAATATTATAGCGCGGCGTCGATACCGCCTTAGCATTATCGATCGCAGTTCGTAGCCGAGCATTAAGCAAAGGATCACCTCCACCGGCACGAGCGGCGAGAGCGATTTCGTGAGCACATTTGGAAAAGACTCTGCCCTTGATGGCATCGACTCTTGCTTTGATGTGCTTGACCTTAGACCATTTGTTATGACCGGCCATGGAAAATTATGAGATAAATAGAGGGTGTTTGAGGTGATTCCCCGCTCTTACATAGAAAGAACGCAATAAGGAAAAGTTGAATGGGCGTGAGCTACATATTCAGGGCAACAATTTAGAGTGTATGCCGTAGGCGAATATTACGCTACTGACCCTGAGTATTCCAGAGTGTGCTTTTTAGCGCGCTGACAAGAGTAATTTGCACCGATCTGGGGTCGAATGCAACCATTATTTGCAAATAATTCTTCACGCGCATTGAGCCAAATAGAATGACACCGGGGACAGCCTGAAAAAGAGGCTGGAAGAGGTCGTTGCGCCAGAAAGAATGACACCAGATGCAAACATTATCTGGAATCATGAGTCACGTTAGTAAGAAAGAATATTTGGAGA
>CAIRGO010000002.1 GCA_903878115.1 Akkermansiaceae bacterium
ACTTTTGTTCGAGTTTTTTCATCTCCACAAGTAATTTCTCGGTCACGGGCTTTGAGTCGGCTCGCAGTTTCGCATTGTATTGCTCTAGTAGATTTTTCAGTTCCGCTGGGATCGACTCTTCCTCTGCGAAGGCAGAGGACAGAGCGAGCATAACAAGAACGATACAACTTTGTTTTAAAAGTTTTTTCATGGCTATGATGGTTAGATTTCCAAAAAATGTTTGCAGCAAGATGCACTCGATGTTTTCCACGCAAGCGGAGCGTAGTTTGTTGTCAGACCTGCCAGGGTAGATCATTTCTGAGGCAACACGGTGAGCAATTGGCAAATGCTATGCTGTATATACTCGTATTCTATCAGTTTATTCGATCTTTGATTTGATAATAAAAGTACAGGGGGATATAAGTTGCGTAGCGCTTCCACAAACGACATGGCTCCATCAACACGCGGTAAAGCCATTCAAGTCCGAGCTTTTGAAATAGGAAAGGAGCGCGTTTCACATGACCGCCATGGAAGGCAAAAGCTGCGCCGACACTAAAGAATACTGCAGTTGGGAGTTGATAAAGATTTTCTCCAATCCAGAGTTCTTGCTTGGGACATCCCAATCCAACCCATACACAGTGGGCTCCAGATTGCTCGATCAAACCCGTAATTTTTGCATTTTCTTCATCAGGCCATTGGCCAAAGGGGGGGGAATAAATTCCGCCAATTACCACAGCTGGATACTTTTCCCGAAATACGCGACTGACGTCTGCAAGCAATGCCTCGCTCCCACCGAGAAAAAAGTGCACTAGGGGTTGTCCCGATGTGCCTTTGCGGATGATCGTGTCCATCAATTCTGCACCACTGACGCGACCTGATAACTTTTGAGTTGGGTCAACTTGAGCATTGATATCCCAGACCAATGGCATGCCATCAGGACAGACGAAATCAAAACGATGAAATGCAGTTCTGAATCGCTCTTCGTGCCGGGCACGGGTCAATACATGTACGTCCGTAAGCCCAACCGCATAAGGCCGTGATGCACTGCGGGCATATTGCACTGCCTGTTCTGCCGCCTGCTCAAGCGGCAGTATGCACACAGGTGTGTTTAGTAAGTTGACGGTTGGTATTTGTCGATCCATTGTTAGATCTCAACGAATTTCAGGTAAATTCTTGCCTGAAGCTAGGGCGAAGTTTCTTTCATTCTTCGCAAGTTCTAGATCTGCATCAGTCATGATTTGCACGAGCTCCTTAAATTTGACTTTTGGTTCCCAGCCGAGTTGTTTTTTTGCCTTTGCTGGATCACCGATGAGCAACTCGACTTCCGCGGGACGCTCATAGCGTTTGTCGTAATCAACGTATTTTTCCCAATCGAGTCCGACGTGTTGAAAAGATTCTTGCACAAATTCTCTGACCGAATTTGTTTGATTGGTTGCCACCACATAGTCGTCGGGAGAATTTTGCTGTAGCATGAGCCACATCATTTCGACATATTCCTTTGCGTATCCCCAATCACGCTTTGCATCAAGATTTCCTAAAAACAGTTTATCCTGCAAACCCATCTTGATTTTTCCCGCAGCCCGCGTGATTTTTCGAGTCACGAAAGTTTCACCACGCCTCGGCGACTCATGATTGAACAAAATTCCATTGCTCCCGTGAAGTCCATAGCTTTCACGATAATTCACTGTTAGCCAATAGCCATAGACTTTGGCGCAACCATAAGGAGAACGTGGCCAAAAGGGCGTAGTCTCGGTCTGCGGAATTTCTTGAACTTTACCGAACATTTCAGAAGAAGACGCCTGATAGTAGCGTACTTTTTCAATGATACCCGTTTGATGGATCGCTTCTAGCAATCGTTGCGTGCCTAGTCCGACAATATCACCGGTATATTCAGGCGCGTCAAAACTCACTCGAACATGGCTCTGTGCTCCTAAATTGTAAATTTCATCTGGTTCGATTTCATGCAACAATTTTGCGAGATTTGTTCCATCGGCAAGATCTCCGTAATGCAAAAATAAGCGAGTTCCGTCTTGATGAGGATCGCGGTAAATATGGTCGATACGATCCGTATTAAAAGTAGAGGCTCGACGTATAATCCCATGGACCTCGTACCCCTTTTCCAAGAGTAACTCTGTGAGATAGGAACCATCTTGGCCTGTGATGCCTGTGATTAATGCTTTTTTCATATTTTTAGTTTTGATCGAGAGCAACGACTACTTCGCTCCATGACTTGGTCAAATTGAGTTCCAATGCTGCTTCGGAAATCATAGCCATGTCCACTTGCTGCATGCGGCAGACTGCGACAATGTCTCTGATATGCTTGCCGTGTCCGCCTTCTTGATAGAAAGCCAGCTTATGTATGATCACATATTCAGGAGGCGCGACACTGATGGTTATGCCATCTTTGAAAAGTCGAATTTTTCGTTGTAATGCCCAAGCTAAGTAGGGATGATTTTTGGAAGGATAAATATCAGCTTTCATCCCTGAATCATGATGAATGATGTTGAAATGTCCGCGAATGCCTCGCTTGCATTCGATCTGAATCACATCGAGCGGTGGGAGATAATAGCTTTCCTCGGGAAAAATCGTTGGCAGCAACAAAATCTGAGCTGGATTGAGAAATAAGGCAATGTCGATGTCAGCAGTGAAACGAGGTTCACCCAAAAGCGAGGTAGCAACGGAACCAGAGACGAGATACTCAAATCCCTCCTCCTCCAGGGGTGCGATAAAACAGCTAATGAGGTCAGGTGGTAGCATGAAGAAAAATGTGGGCAAGTTCGCGTTTGACCTGTTCTTCGGTCCACTCGGGATGCTGATGCTTGAGCATCGCATATTTCATTTCACGTGCTTGGCGTTGGATACTGCAGAACAGTTCACATTTTTCTTGGAGGCTCATTTTTTTCCAAATCTCCATTTGTGCGGGATCTGGTAAATCATGGGATGAATGTGAGATTTTTTGCATTATTATTCGGCATGCCAGTGCGTTTCACCCAACCCTTGCGCTACCATCTTGCAAAGACGAGAGGAAATCAGAATAAGCGGCTTTGAGCCCCTCTTGCAGCGATATTTGCGTGCGCCAACCAGAGGAGAGAATGAGTTGAGTGTCTAGGAATTTACGCGGACAACCATCAGGTTTTGTCAAATCATTGACAATTTTGCCATCATATCCGACAGCTTTCGCTACCATTTGCGCAAGATTGGCGATACTAATTTCCTTGCCAGAGCCAACATTGATCCAATCGGGTGGATTTTCTAATTCTAACAAGTGGAAGCAAGCTTCGGCAAGATCGTCACAATGGAGGAATTCACGCAAGGGGGTTCCTGTTCCCCACATCGCGATCTCTTGATCACCATGTAGTTTTGCCTCATGAAAACGACGAATGAGCGCAGGGATAACATGGCTATTTTCCGCATGATAATTATCGCCTGGACCATACAAATTGGTGGGCATGGCTGAATGATAGAGCAAGCCATACTGTTGACGATAAAACTGACACATTTTAAGACCCGAGATTTTTGCAATCGCATAGGCCTCATTCGTAGGTTCAAGAGCGGCAGTATTCAATGCCTGCTCACGCACAGGTTGCTCAGCAAATTTAGGATAAATGCAAGAGCTACCTAAAAACAATAGACGTTTAACACCTGCACGTCGCGAACCTTCGATGAGATTGATTTCCAATGACAGATTGTCATAAATAAATTCTGCTGGATACTGTGAATTCGCCCAAATACCTCCCACTTTCGCGGCAGCAATGATCACACAATCTGGCTGATGTTTTTCCAAGTAGGAAAACACAGCCTGCTGATCCCGTAAATCAAGTTCATTACGATCGACCGTGATGATATTTTGATAGCCTCGCTGTTCCGCAGAACGCACCAGAGCCTTGCCAACCATACCTTTATGGCCACAGATAAATAATTTTTCTGATGTCATGAAAATTTTTCTGTCATTTCGTTGATTTGATGATGCCATGCTTCTGCAAATACATGATCTGTAAAGTAAGCCTCATAGCGTCTCCGCGCAGCAAGACCCATGTCGGCGAGCTTGCTTCGATCTACTAACATTTCTCGTAATGCAGCACATAGAGATTCTGTGTTGGCTGGCTCACAAAAAACACCTTCTATACCCTCGCGCACCGCCTCACGAGTCGCCCCCACATCAGTTACGATTGAAGGAACTCCATAAGACATTGCGTCTAACAACGCCAGCGGAAATGCTTCCGTCCAAGAGGGAAGGCAAAAAATGTCGGCTTTTAGTAGAAGCTCCGATTTTTCCAATCCATACGCGGGTCCTTGATAGCAAATTCGTTCCGGAAACTTGCCAAGATCAAACTTCGCTTTCACTTCAGTTTCGATTTCATTGATGCCAATATTACCGCGAAACAGAAAGCGAACATCGGAAAACTCTGCGCACAGTATTTCTGCGGCATCGAACAATTCGCGCCAGCCTTTTTCTTGATCAATCACAGAAATGAACAGTGCATTAATTTCGTGATTCATTCCTGGCACTGCCTGTCGTGTCAAACAGCCGGCCGTATCTGAAATCCCATTCGCAATTTCTCTAATCGGCTTACTCTTCGTCCATGCTGGCCAAGTTCGTGAAAGTGATGGCGCGCAGGCAACCCAACCTTCGATCGAACGCACTAAGAAGCGAGCGATTTCCTTGAACCAGAGCGGACGATTCTCTAGGTCTAGTCGATTCGGGTCCATGTGCACCCACACCAGCACACGACAACCTAGAATCCACCGTGCAAAGAAAACCAAAGCACAGTCTTTTAGAAATGGTCCGGGAAAAAAGGCAAATGTAGTGATCAGTAGGCGCGCATTTTTATCGCAGACTAACCTTTGAAGCTCTAACAAGTATTGCCAGAATCTAGCGATTTTACCAAACGAAAACCCACGTAGTTTTGCGCGATCTTCATCATACACTGCATTGATTGGATGAATGACAACATCATTCCACGAACGGCTTTGATTCAACAATACATTTGCCATCATCGCTTGACCATGAATGACAGGATTGATGTGCGTGAATAAAATGGCGTTTTTCACAACTGCGGAATGCCGAGCAAGACTTCGATGACTAGGCCAACACGGCTTTGAACGCGTCGCACACTTGTTGCACTTCTGCATCAGCGAGATACGGATTCATCGGCAGGCTTAGGCCGTGACTGGCTACGCGCTCGGCGATAGGAAAATCACCTATTTGATGACCCAGATACGCAAATACGGGTTGTAGGTGCAAGGGAACAGCGTAGTAACTGACGCTTGGCACGCCGGCCTTGGCCAGTGAGGCACTTAATTCATCGCGCTGTGGATGGAGAATCGTGTATTGCGCATAGACGCTGGTATTTCCGGGAGCGAGTCGCGGGATTTCCACTCCGAGAGGCGCTAGAGCAGCATTGTAGCGTTCTGCGACCAGTTGACGTTTGATGATTTCATCAGGAAAAATTTCCAATTTTTCTAACAAAATTGCCGCTTGCAGAGTATCGAGGCGGCCATTGATTCCGACGATAGGATGGTGGTGTTTTTTCGCCTGACCATGAACCCTAATTTGGCGCATGATGCCGGCTAAATGATCATCGTCTGTAAATAATGCACCGCCATCGCCATAACAGCCGAGAGGTTTCGAGGGGAAAAATGATGTGCTGCCGATAACAGATAATGCACAAGATTGTTTGCCGTAATGAGTAGACCCGAAGGACTGAGCCGCGTCCTCAATAACAGGAAGATTGTATTTTGTAGCAATGGCATTGATCGCAGTCATGTCTGCGGTTTGCCCGTATATGCCGACGGGCATGATGGCTTTTGTTTTGGGAGTAATGGCAGCTTCCAACTGACTAGCGTCCATATTATAGGACACTGGGTCAATATCGACAAATACAGGAGTCGCATGAATCAGCGCAATCATTTCTGCGGTAGAAATCCATGTATAAGGAACTGTAATAACCTCGTCACCAGGCCCGATGCCCAATGCCATGAGGGCGATGAGCAAGGTATCTGTGCCACTAGCAGCTCCAATGCAATGCTTTACCCCCACGTAGTCCGCAAGGCGTTTTTCTAACTCTTCTACTTCAGGCCCCATGATGTAGGCTCCGTGTTCGAGGACAGTTGCGATGCGACGATCAATTTTTTCGCGAATGCGTTTCTGTTGTGATTTTAGGTCGATGAATTCCATGGTATTTGTATAGTGTTTAGTGACCAGTGAGCAGTGATCAGTTTTTGATAGGGTCAAAATTATTTGAACTGATCATACGTTTTTTCACCTAGGGTGAGGTTCTCAGGTAAAGGAGCTTCCTCATCGAGATCGAGGCAACGGACTTGATTGTTTTCTAACTGGTAGCGGAATGCCGATTCGGGGCAAATTGCCTGACCTGAATCGTCGAAGTGCAAAAGATGACCGTGTCGGCTCATCCAGCCTTTTTGTCTGCCAGGCACACCCATGATAAAACCGTAATCGGGCACATCTTTGGCAACTACGGCTCCTGCAGCAACGAAAGAATACCGGCCAAGTACAATTCCACAGACAATGGTAGCATTGGCACCAATCGTAGTGCCTCGTCGAATCAGAGTGGTTTCATATAGACTATGACGTTTTACCTGACTGCGCGGGTTGGTAACATTAGTGAGCACACAGGAAGGACCAAGAAAAACATCGTCCTCGATCGTAGTGCCCGTATAGATCGCGACGTTATTTTGCACTTTTACGTTAGATCCAATGACGACATCGTTGGCGACCATGGTGTTTTGACCAAAAATGCAACGTTCCCCGATTACTGCACCAGAACAAATGTGGGCAAAATGCCAAATTTTTGTACCATCGCCGATGCTTACATTGTCGTCGATAATGGCGGTGGAATGAACTTGGAACATGATTTCTTAGATTACAGTGATTTAATATATTTACACAACAGTATGCTTATTGTGACGACTGAAACGATGATCTAGTGCGTTTTCAAATTTTGTCATTCTCCCATTGTAAGCACGATACTGTGTATATGGGTCGTCATATTGTTTTGCTAACATCGCATATAGTTGAAGTTCGGCCTCTGCTGGCAACTCTGTATCTTGACAGTGCAATATCCCATATTTTCTGAGCCGATTGGATACGATTGCTACGAGAAGACTTTCGACAGTGATGCGTTTCGCTAGAAAATCATGGAGCCCTGGACGAATCAGTTCTTCGCCGGGTAGATTATTCAGCAAATTGTCACACTTAATGTTCATCAGAGTTACAAAACGTATTTACTCTATCTATCAGAGCTTCTTGATCTAAAGCAGGATACTTCTCTAGCTGAGGAACCACCTCCTGAAATAGCTCGCGTAGTCGAGCACGTGTGATCAACTGAGATTGAATCATACCATTTACATCAATCAAATCCCTCGGATGCCCTCTAGAGATTTTTGCTAATGCTTGAGAGAAAAAATCAAAGTGATAGAAATTGACATTTTTTATACCCGCAATCCAGATACTGCGAGTTTGCCAACCAGGTAGCGCAGGCACAAACTGATCAGGACTAGCTAATTCTAAATTGACTTCTAATCGATTCTTCAAGTTCTGAAGAGTTTTATAAAAGCCATCTGGTTCTGGATCAGCTTTCATGTCGATATCGATAGTGCTAGAGCGCCAGCCATACATCACGGCACAGGCACCTCCAGTAAGATAGATGCTGCCCACACCCTTGGACTCCCGAAGAAACTCTTCGATGAATGATTTTAATTTAGATTGATCTAGCGGCACCTTAGACATGAGAAAAACTTAAAATCACGAATCTATTCCCGCTAAAACACGCACAACATCTAGGCCATTTTTGCCACAGGACCGTGGTGTTTCGCGGGTTTGGATACAGTGCATGAAATGTTGCATTTCAGCGGTGAGAGCTTGAAAGTTGGGAGGGGCCTGGAAAAGCAACTCTGTTCCTTGGTCCACATTGTTGAGTTGAGAGTCGATAGTTTTTTTTATAAGAGTTACCGTTTCCGCTTTCTCATCATAGACCAGCATCCCTTTTTCTCCAATCACTCGTAAGCCACGGCGATCTTCTGGCCAGAGCCAAGAGTTGTGCAAGTGTGCTTTGCAGCCATTCGCAAAGGTCATGTGCAAATAGGTATCATCCTCAATTCCTTGATTGAGAGCCGAATGCCCGCAAAAGAGAGAGCTAACAGGAGCCTCACCAACAATAAAAAGCAGCGCAGCAACATCATGCACACCAAGACTCCACAGCGCGTTCTCTACAGCACGCGCTTTTCCTAATTTCATGCGTTCTTGATGTAAGGTAAACAGTTTTCCGAGATAACCGTCGCGCAAATAATTCCGTATAAATTCAACGGCGGGTTTGTAAAGTAACAAATGCCCAACCATTAGCAATTTCCCCTTAGCCGCTGCGTAGGCACAGAGTTTTTCTGCCTCGGCGACATTCAAAGTCAGTGGTTTTTCTACAAATACATCGAGGCCCGCATCCATCGCAGCCACCGCGATTGTGTAATGCGTGTGCGCAGGGGTTGCAATCACGACGGCGTTCACACCTGAATGCAGCAGCGGACGATAATCGTCAAACAACAATGCCTGCGGACAAACCTGTGCCGCGTTATCACGATTCTGCGACACTGCATCAGCGACGGCATGCAAAGTGCCTAACTCTGCGAGAGTGCGCACGAGATTTTTGCCCCACGCACCTGCTCCTATGACTCCGATTTTCATGCGTACCAATCAAAAATTACGCCTTCACCAATTGGCCCAGATTCGGGATCAGTGAGGATTTTGCGAAGGCATTTCTCGTATCAATGATAAGAGGAGCCCATTCTTTTAACTCTAACAAATTCACCGCATTGTGGTTTGTAGAAATCACAACGCAATCGTATTGGCTGATCGTTTGTTGATTCCAATCAACAGAGGTAACGCCAGTCCAATTCGCATGCTCCCTAGTTGGGGATACTACTGGGATATGCGGGTCATGGTAATCCACAGCAGCTCCTAAAGATTTGAATCCATCCAATAATTCAAAACTTGGTGACTCGCGCATGTCATCGACATTTTCTTTATACGCGAGCCCCAAAATAAGGATCTTACTACCCTTCACTGATTTGCCTTTATCATTGAGAGCTTCCATCGTTCGCTGAATCACATAACGCGGCATCGAACGATTGATCTCTCCGGCAAGTTCGATGAATCGAGTATGCACACCGAATTCTCGGGCTTTCCACGTAAGATAAAATGGGTCAATAGGAATGCAATGACCGCCCAAGCCCGGGCCAGGATAAAACGCTTTGAAGCCGAAAGGCTTGGTGGCAGCAGCATCAATGACCTCCCAAATATCGATGCCCATGGCGTCAGCAGCAACCTTCAGCTCATTCACAAGACCGATGTTCACTGCTCGATAAATATTTTCTAACAATTTTGCAAACTCGGCCACTTGAGTAGAACGCACTGGCACTACTTTTCCAAATACGGCACTATAAAGCGCGACACCTGCTTCTGCGCAAGCGGGTGTTGTGCCACCGACCACTTTGGGAATATTCAGTCCCGCAAAATCAGGATTACCCGGGTCCTCACGCTCGGGAGAATAGACAAGGAAAATGTCTTTGCCGACAACGAGCCCGCGGGCTTCAATGCGAGGACGAAGTTCTTCTTCTGTAGTGCCTGGATAAGTCGTGCTTTCCAAACTCATTATCTGCCCCGTTTTCAAATGCGGCACTATTGCATCCACCGTATTGATCACATAACTTAAATCCGGTTCGAAATGTTTGTCCAAAGGAGTAGGCACGCAAATGATCAACGCATCGACTTCGCTCACGCGACTAAAATCAGCAGTGGCTTCTAGATATCCAGCGTTTACTGCCTGCGCGATCGGGGCCTCAGCAATGTGCTCGATATAACTTTGACCAGCGTTAATGTGGTTGATTTTTTTTGCATCAACATCAAAGCCGATCGTCTTGTGATGTTTGTTGGCATATCCCAAAATCAAAGGAAGCCCCACATAGCCAAGTCCCACAACGCCAATAACTGCTTGTCTGTTTTGTATTTTTTGATTCGTATTCATTTCGTAATAATTTTTTCCGCTAGTTCTGTTGCCAAAATAGAGTAACCAGTTTGATTTAAGTGCAGTCCATCTTTACTATACTCATTTTTTGTTCTGCCGTTCGGAGCTACGATTGCTGCTGCATCTAAAACGAAAACTCGATGTTGCATCTCGATAATTTTTTTATTAATTTCAATAACCGCCGCGTGCATTTCAGCAGTCCACAAAAAACGATCTCTTAAGGAGTTATTGCCCTTAGGAATTATGGTTGTTATCACAACTGAAACATTCCGATCTAACAGCATCGTGACCATAGACTCCATATTTTCAACGATTTGTAATTTCACTGATTCGAGAACTGATGGATCATAGCCTGATGCTTGTATGTCGTTAATTCCACATTGAATCACAGCATAACGAGGTGCTTCGCTCTTTGATAGATCGCCTTTCAGTTTTGTTAGCACTTCGCCACTTGTTAGGCCACTGACACCACAATTAAACCATACGTCGTAAGGGAAATCATGAGGCTTATTCCACGCCTCCGCTCTTGAATCACCAATCATCCACAATACTGATTGATTTGGAAATGCTGGGAGTTGAGTCCCCTCGTATGCTGGATGATTCGCTAATTTGTATTTCCACAATCTGCCTTTGTAATCAATGACTTTTGCAAACAAGTATATTGAACTCAACAATAAGCATAAATTGCTAATAATGAGAAGTGTAAGCCAAACATTTTTCGACTTTATGAATTGAAAACTCATTCGAAATTTTTCTTATCTAGCAATTTTACTATTGCACCAATCTAACACATTTTTTTCAAACACCTTCCAAACAATCAAACAGGAAGCGAGTGTTAGCAATGCGTTTGAGCCCATCATCACATAAGGATAATCATGCAAAATGGAAACTTTATGCAAAATTGTTTTGAAAACGGCTACAAAAATCAAATGAAACAAATAGATCGTATAGGAGGCATCTCCTATCATACGCATGAACGACGGCCAAACAAACGAAGAGTTCCGATCAAGAGAAACGGCCCCCCAGAGCAATAGACCAAATGCACTTCCCCAAAAGAGAGTTTTGATAGAGAGAAATTGATAGGCCCACTGATCTGTGAGAAAATGATTCGATGACGCGCTGCAAATCAGAATAAACGCGGGAATTATAAGCGAAGCTTGCCAAAGTTTATTTGAATAATTCCTAGCAACCAGCGCGATGAGAACACCGATAAAAAATTGCAAATTGTGTGGATGAAAGATAAAAGATAGCGCACCTTCAAATCTCTGATAATGGCCAGTAAAATCTAAACCGAGTATCAATAAAACCCATGCAATAAAGAATGCCCAAAATACTTTTCTCCCTAGTATCACTCCAAACAAAAACACCATGTAAAACAACATTTCGTGGACCAAAGTCCATGCTCCACCTACAAATGTTGGTTTCGCGGGTAAGAGAAAAAGTGTGGAAAGTAATGCGTCCATTTGCAAATCCCCCTTCATCCACAATGAACCTGCGAACATTGCTAATACGAATTTAAGAACTAAAGCGCCGAGTAAGACTGGATAAATTCTGGCCAATCGTTTCAACAAAAAGTATCTGCTTGTATCAGGTTTACCTAAATCTTTCTCATGAATCCAGAAGATGATAAAACCGCTGAGAACAAAGAAAAAGTCCACACCCAAGTGCCCAGCTTCCATATACCCTCCCAAAAAACGTTCAGAGAAGACTGGCTGTACCACTTCACCTTTCGTATCAGCTCTATACCTTCCATCAATATGATACAGAAGAACACATAAGGCCGCGATACCACGAAACACTTGTAGCGAACCAAGATTTTTTCGAATTGCATTCATGCCTGGTTTCTCATCAATCACTTCTGACCATGCCCAATCGAATAGACTTCAAATCCCATCGTCTTCATGATCTCTTGCGGCAGGATATTTCTTCCATCAAAGGCGAAGGCAGGTTTGTGCATGTTTTGATAGATTTGTTCAAAATTTAGATCGCTAAATTCATCCCATTCTGTGAGGACGACTAATGCATGTGCGCGATCGAGAGAGGAAACGGCACTCTGACAATATTCGAGATTTTTTTCCAGCGTCGCGACGGGCACACCAGCATTTGTTAAATCCTTTATCATACTTGCTATTGGCACCTTCGGATCATAGATGGCAACTTTGGCGTTTTCCATGAGTAAGTCCCGCACCACGTAGATGGCTGCTGACTCACGGGTATCGTTGGTGTCTTTCTTAAAAGCAAAGCCGAGGACTCCGATTTTTTTGCCGGAAACCGTATTGAAAAGAGTCTGTACGATGTTCTGCGAAAACCGTGACTTTTGCCAATCATTCATTCGGATGACTTGTTCCCAGTAAGCGGCGACTTCGGGCAGGCCGAAATGCTCACAGAGGTAGACGAGATTGAGGATGTCTTTTTGGAAGCAGGAGCCACCGAAGCCGACGGAAGATTTGAGGAATTTGGGGCCGATGCGTGAATCGTAACCGATCGCGCGGGCTACTTCATCAATATTGGCGCCGGTTTTTTCGCAGAGTGCGGAGATTGAGTTGATCGAGGAAATGCGCTGAGCAAGGAATGCGTTGGCAACGAGTTTGGAAAGTTCCGATGACCAAGTATTGGTGATGAGAATTTTTTCGCGCGGAATCCAGTTGGCATAAACTTCTACCAAGCTTTCGATCGCAGCCAGTCCTTCTTCGGTTTGTTCACCGCCGATGAGGATACGGTCGGGATTTTCCATGTCTGTAATCGCGGTGCCTTCCGCGAGAAATTCAGGATTCGATAAGACCTGGAATTTTCCAGAAAGCGAGTTTGTATTGAGAATCGTGCTCAGGGCCTCAGCGGTGCGTACTGGAATCGTGCTTTTTTCTACGACGATCGTAGGACCTTGCGCCTCTTCCGCAATCAGCCTTGCGGCCGATTCCACGTAGCAAAGATCGGCGGCACGGCCCGCTCCCGCGCCATAGGTTTTGGTGGGGGTTCCTACCGACACGAATACCATATCAGCTTCACGAATTTTTTCGCGCACTTCGGTGGAGAAAAATAAATTCTTTCCTCGACTCGCCCGCACTACGTCATCAAGTCCGGGCTCGTAAACGGGGAGTTGATCGGAATTCCATGCGGCAATACGCGCTTCGTTGATATCGACAACATCGACGGTTATGTGCGGGCACTTGTAGGCAATCATCGCCATAGTAGGGCCGCCTACATAACCAGCTCCAATGCAACAGATTTTGGTAATTTTCATGAGACTAACAGAAAATGTCAACTATTTGGCTTTGTTGCCTGAACTCGATCCCAGGTGGAGCTTAGGTGACGCTGAGTAATTTGTTCTCGCAGGAATGTGAAGTCAATTTCGGAGCTCGTGCTATCAATGATGTTGGCTATATCGCGCAAGTGTTTCTCCGAGCCGCCTTCTTGGAAAAACTCCATTTTTCTCAAGATCACATATTCTGGCGGCGCGAATGAGACATGGATCTCAGACATTTGAATCCGAACGGGTCTCGCCAAAGCCCAATGGTGGAGTGGATCATTTCCAGAGATGTAAACATCCGCTTTGAGCATACTTTCAAGGTGGATGATATTGAGATGACCTCGTTGCGTTCTAATACACTCCGCTGTGATTACGTCAGCAGGCGGCAAATAGAATTGCTCTTCTGGAAAAATTTTGCATAACAGTGGAACCTGCATTCTCGAAATTTCAACTATCAAATCAATATCATTGGTGAGACGAGGCTGGGCATAAGCGATCGAAGCAACAGAACCGGTGATCAAATAGCGGAACCCGCTTTTTTCCAGTGGCTGAACAAATGTTGAAATGAGGTCAATCATGCATCAAAAAAAGCATGCGCCGAGCCTCTTTCAGAAGTTGTGCTTCTGTCCAATCGGGGTGAGATCTGCGAAGCATTCCGATTTTTACAACTTTTGCCGTTTCATACAAAGCTTGAGCAATGTTTAGCTTTTCCTCCAGCGTAAGAACACGATGAGGCTGGAGTCTTAGGTTGGGATTTGCATTTCCCATTTTAGCTTTCATAACTTTATAAAACTTCTAAAACCCCCACCCTACCATCGGCCTCGAAAGAACGATAGAAACTTTGGTTACTATTTTCAAAAACTTGCTTGATCATTGGCCAGCCCTCGCTGACATCATCCATAAAAACAAAACCACCTTTGCGCATCAGTGGATAAATTTTTCCCAATTCATTTTCTACATAAGCGGATTCATGATTGCCATCGATCAAGGCGAAATCAAACGATGCCACTTGAAGTTGTTTCAGGTTCTCGATGACCGAGTGAGGCGCATGCTCTTGGGCGATTTTTTGTTCCACTTCCTCTGACTCTAACAAGCGATAATTTTCCAAGTAATTTCGCCCGTCATTGCTCACATTTTTTTCGTGGGAGAATCCGCAGCAAATCATCACGTTGCCAGAAAGGCCGAAATGATCAAGCATGGAACAAACGTGGTCTTGTGGATGCTGAATGCCGCGATGTTCCAGATTGGGATCCACGGAAACAACAAGTGATGCTGCATGGATTTTGCGAACGACATCAGCCAAATAAGTTAGGGAAATTCCGAGAAAATTCCCCACATGCAGACCGCGTAGACCACGCGAAGAGTCGCTGTATTGGACCAAGATGGATGCAAGAAATGCTAATGACGCCTCAGGCATGGTGCCTTCCCTGGCTTGTGTGCGATCGACGCCACGAGATACGACGAAATCTATCAAGGCTGTATGAGCGATGGGAGGAACAGAAGCATTTTTTCCTTGGATCGCAGCCCGTCCGCGCTGATATCCTCGTTCCTGGCGAGTTTGCACTAGGCGCACTATGCCATGGGGAAGAATGTATTTTACCAATTGCTTCATCGAACCAAAACAAGTGCGTATTTACTGCAAAACAAAATCACGAAAATAATCGATGGTTTGCTTGATTCCTTCATCAAACGCGACCACTGGCTCCCATTGCAGAATTTCTCTGGCCCGTGAAATATCTGGCTGCCTTACTTTTGGATCATCAGGTGGCAAGGGGCGAGGATCAAGGATCAGTTCAATCTTGAAATGCCGTGCAATGGCTTCAGCAAATTGAAGAATCGTCATTTCATGCGGATTGCCACAGTTAACCGGTTCATGAAAATTGCTATTGGCTAGACGCCAAATGCCTTCCACCAAATCCGTCACATAACAAAACGAGCGCGTTTGCGAACCGTCGCCAAACATCGTCATTGGCTCACCGCGCAGTGCTTGCCCGATGAAGGCCGGAACGACCCGTCCGTCATCGAGCCGCATGCGCGGACCGTAGGTATTGAAAATCCTAACAATTTTCGTATCGAGACCATGCATTCGATGATATGCCATGGTCACAGCTTCCGCATAACGCTTCGCCTCATCGTAACAACTGCGCAAGCCAATCGAATTGACATTCCCCCAATACGTTTCTTGCTGTGGGTGAATTTCTGGATCTCCATATACCTCCGAGGTTGAGGCCACTAAATAGACAGCATTTTTTCTCAATGCTAAATCAAGCGCGTTATGCGATGCATACGATCCTGCTTTCAATGTTTCAATAGGGATTTGCACATAGTCAATGGGACTAGCGGGAGAAGCCATGTGAAAAACAAAATCAACATCGCCCTCAACATCGAAAGGGACAGATACATCATGTTCTATCAATTTAAAGTGATCATTATTCGATAGGTGACTTACGTTTCGTGCATTGCCCGTCACAAAATTATCAAATGCGATGACACGTAATCCTTCAGCCAATAATTTATCTACCAAATGTGATGGAACAAATCCTGCTCCGCCGGTGACGACTGCCGTTTTTAGTGATTTTCCCATGCTGTGATTATGCGGAGTATCGTTTGATCAAACGATCTGCTTCTGCGAGCGCCATGCCAGTGACTTGATCCATGTTATAATATCGGTAAGTTCCTAAACGACCTATAAAAGATACATTTTCCTGCTGTTGCGCTAGAGCTTTGTAGCGCTCGTAAAGTTCAGCACTGGAAGATGTCGGCACTGGGTAAAATGGTTCTTTTTCAGGAGTCCACTCTTCAGGAAATTCTTTCACAATCGTGGTTGCGTCAATTTGCTGACCTGTGGCGTGTTTGATTTCTACAATGCGTGTATAGGGAACATCGAGATCAGGGAAATTCACTTGCATCGCTGGCTGCCAATGCCCTGGTTTACCAGAAATATTCTCTCTTTCGAGAAGTTGCTCTGCGGTAAAGCTTTCGTTTTCAAATCTCACCGAGCGATATGGTAAGGTACCGTAGCAGAAGTCAAAATACGCATCAATGGGACCTGTGAAAATCAAATGCTTGTATGACCAACGATCTTTTTCCGCCAAAAAATCAACCCCCAACTCGACACAGCTGTTAGGTGAGTGATCAATGATTTTTTGCAACATTGCTGTGTAACCAGCTACTGGTAAGGCCTGAAACTCATCGGTCAAATAACGGTCATCTCGATTATGCCGGATCGGGATGCGTCCACAAACTGAGGCGTCTAGCTCTTTGGGATGAAGCTGCCATTGCTTAATCGTATATTGTTCAAAAAACGCCCGATACAGCTCCCAGCCCACTTGGCTGACGATGACTTCTTCTGAATTCGCGGGCGAATCAATCGGCACTTTGTGAGCATCCAACCATGACACCCACTCATCCTCGGTTGAAGCGCGACCTAACCATTCCTCAAACGTATTTAGATTGATCGGAAAACTCCAATACTTTCCTTGGGTGTAACTTTTGATCTGATAAGAAACGTGATGCCATTCGGTAAAGCGCGATAGATACTCAACGATCCGCGGTGAATTCGTTCTAAAATAATGTGGTCCGTAGCGGTGAATCAAAACTCCTGACTCATCATATTCATCAAAGGCGTTACCAGCAATGTGCGGGCGACGATCTAATACTTTACAACGAAACCCGGCAGCGCTGAGTCGCTCAGCAGCAATCAATCCTGAAAAACCAGCCCCGACGATAAGGAAATCAACTTGTTGAGAATGCGGCATGGAAAAACGTCAGCTGAGAATCGGAAATCGAAGAGTTAAAAATTTACCGGATTACACTCGAAAAATATTTTTCTCTGCGCTGCCGCCCTTGGTCGCATGCCGATTTTTCTCAGCAAAACCTTCCTAGATTTTCGGGTTGATATGGACGTGGAGCCATTGTAGCTCAAGGGTTTACACCCTCTCGACGTCAATGTAACACCACAGGCGCTTTGTTCAAGAAAAAATGAACAAATTTTGCATATTTAGGGCTTAAACTCGTAATTCGGAAAAATCGGTCTCCCGCGCTGGAAATAGCCAATTCTACGGATTGTAGATAAAAAGCAATTTCACCACAAAAAATGCCCCCGTTTGCGGAGGCATTGATCGAGTATTGAGAGCGCTAACTAGACGCACGTATTAGCGATTTGGCTCGATATCTGTCACCAAAACACGTGCCCACTTTTCTTTATGTTTATCGATGAACACTTGATGTTCCGGATGAACTTGATAGGCATCATGAGCTTCGACAGAAGCAAATGTGAACGATGTCCCATAATCCCAACTCAGATCTACGACTGGGCGAATCATTACAGCGGCAGGGCGACCCCAGAAGCCTTTTTCCAAACCTGGCACCGTTAATAAACTATCCAAACCTTGCTCGAACGAAGCGCGTGCATCTTCATTTTTATACTCATCTTTCAACCAAAAATATACATGATGTTCCATGCGCAATTATTTTCCTAGTGCCCGTTGCTGTCGAGACAAAAAATCCCTATCTTTGACATGATCAAGCAAATAGAGAGAACTTTCCATTTTCCTACTCGACCAAATGTGAGCAAAGCTTTAGTAAATGCGTGTGCAGATTCTCCGAACAAAAAAAACACTACAGTGGGGAGAGCTTGATCTACCAATGTGGGGATTGGACAAAGATTGGCATGGAGAATCGATCGCTAATCGTCTGGTGTTTTCGTTAGCAATGGACGCACATCGTCTTTGGTTCATCGCAGCAAGCGCACAGGCTGCGAAAATCCACCCAGCGGCTCGTCCAGGAAGTTTTACTGCGGAACTTTGGCGCTACGATTGCGCAGAAATATTTATCCACGATCCTTCCAGTGGTAGGTATTTGGAATTCAATCTCGCCGCTAATAGCGCATGGTGGAGTTGTGAATTTGTCGCGCCGCGAGAACGAGCAGAGGAAATAGATCTTGCATTTCCAGAGGTCGCTACCTTTGCCGACTTGTCCATTGATGGAGGTTGGATGGTTGCAATGTCAATCCCGTTAGACATACTAAGAGCTCGAGTGCAATTCGGGGAAGATTCGAAAATTAACGTCAATTTTATTACCGGTTCTCCAGTTCAACGATTCGTTAGCGCAACAAAAATGCCCGGCAGTGAGCCAGATTTTCATCAACCTCAAAACTATTCCTCCGTGCGCTTTCACGATCTAACTGATTGATTAAAACCACACCATTTCTCATGTCGCATCCTGCACTAAATCCAGTCCCCAAACGCCCACCAGTGGGATTATACGGAGGAAATATTCTCTTCGCCGCGCCTGATCGTTGGGATGAAGCATGCTTTTCTGCTCCTGCTCTGCGGGCCATTCGTAGTGCACGCCCTACCTGCACATTAGGAGTCATTTGTCACGAACGACAACTGGAATTTTGGCAAAGCATCGATGGCATTAATCATATAATTAGCTACAATGATCGATCATCCACTCGCAGCATCATGCGCTCGCAAGCAGACGTCCGTTGCACTTGGGAGAGCGCGATCATCTGGCAAAAAAATCTCGGAGCTGAGTATTGTGCGGCCAGCAAAATCAAACAACGGCTTGGTTATCCAGCGAAAGAATTAAAAAAATATCTAACCGATAGCGTCATCATACCAGCAGCAGAAGGAGCACCCGACCATCGTGTGCAACATTATTTGCAATTGATGGAAAAACTTCACGTGCCAACACAAAAACCAGAATTGTTTGTCCCGGTGAACCTCGGGATTTCGCAAACACCTGGAACGATTCTGCTCAGCCCAGAATCTGATTATGGTGGTCACTATCAATGGTCGATTGAAAATTGGGGTAAGGTAGTCGAATTAGTTGCGAATCGCTTGAGAGCAAAAGTGATCATCGCGGGACATCCCGACGCGAAAGTCCGTATCGCGGAAAAACTGGCTGCTGCGTATCCAGAGATTACTGAATATATTTTATTGAATCCGTTAGCCCCTGCATTGCCCATATTAGCAGCGCATTCTTTGGTCATCGCAGCAGATGCTAGTTTGTCGCATCTATCGGCTCATGTAGGCACAACTACAATCACTCTCTTTGGCCCCAATGATCCAGAATGGCGCAGACCACTTGGACGCCAGCATCTAATCATCCGCAGGAAAGTCGAATGCTCTCCATGCCTTCTACCGAAATGTTATTTTGATCTGCGCTGCCAAAAGGAACTATCGTTTGATCAAGTGGCAGCCGCGATCATGATGAAGTACATCATCCCCTGCTCTTAAGAAGCACTGCTTACAATTTCGGGAGCTGGAATCCACTTGCCATGCTCACGAATCAGATCAATCAATCGCTCCACTGCTTCATCTTCAGGAATATTAAATTTCACCGCTGTTTTACCAACGTATAGGTTAATCTTACTGGGGGCTCCACCCACGTAACCAAAGTCAGCATCTGCCATCTCCCCAGGCCCATTGACAATGCATCCCATAACGGCAATGCGAACACCTTTCAAATGTCCTGTCGCCGCGCGAATTTTTTGCGTGGTCGATTGCAGATTGAAAAGCGTACGTCCGCAACTAGGGCATGCGACATAATCTGTTTTGAAAATCCTTACCCCAGCTGCCTGTAAGATATTATACGACAGCCGCAAACTTTGCCCGGGAGCATTTTCCCCTTGGATGATAATCGCATCACCTATGCCATCGCACAGCAATGAACCGATATTACGCGCACCTTCTAACAAAATCGCTTGGTAATCTACTTCGCCAACAGCTGGAATTAAGGTGTCTTTTAACAAAACGGGGTGACGTGCTTGAATCAGTGAAGCAAGCAAACGAAAGGCGTGAATCACTTCCATTTCTATACCATCTTTTACCGTCACTAGAACAGGGTGAATGGAATCATTAATCGCAGCAATTTCCTCATTCATTCGTGGGTCTACCGCAACCACTCCAGATTTTTCCAAAATGATCTCAGGTTTGAAATCACCAAGCTCAGCGAACTTGTGTGCAACTGCATTCCATTTCTCTTGGGATGTGAAAACTCGTACCGGACGATCACTTCCCAGCTCATGTCCCATCACATTTAGAAGAGAACTACTACGTCTATCGTAGCTAAATGGGTCATACGATAACAACGCAGCCTTTACAGAACAACCTGGCCATTTTGCAAGTGAAGCATTTTGAAACGGAGCAGCCATCGCGCGTGCCACAGGAATTTCAAAAATAGCATCCTCAGTTAGCGAGACACGCACCGTATCGCCAATGCCATCCGCAAGCAATGAGCCCATGCCAATCGCGCTCTTGATTCTACCATCTTCACCATCACCAGCCTCTGTCACGCCCAAGTGAATCGGATAATTCCAATCTGCTCCTTCTTTTTCTAACCGAGCCACAAGCAAACGATAAGCCTCAATCATGACTTTTGGATTCGATGCCTTCATCGAAAACACAAATTGGTGGTAATTCATCTCACGCGCAATGCGAGCGAATTCAAACGCACTTTCGACCATCCCCAGTGGCGTATCGCCGTAGCGATTCATGATGCGATCCGATAGTGATCCATGATTCGTACCGATGCGCATGGCACGCTTTTTATCGATGCACAGTGATACCAGCGGCATGAACTCTTCGCGAATTTTCAACAATTCATCTTCGTACTGCTCATCGGTATATTCGCGAATTTCGAACTTTTTCTTATCGACATAATTCCCGGGATTGACGCGAACTTTTTCCACCCATTTTGCCGCTTCCATCGCCGCATCGGGCTTAAAATGAATGTCTGCCACCAGCGGGACTCCGCAGCCAGCAGCACGTACCTCACGAGCTATATTTTCCAAATTGGCAGCGTAAATTTTTGTCTGGGCAGTGATCCGCACGATCTCGCATCCCGCAGCGGCAAGACCTAAAACCTCCTTCACACAGGCATCCGTATCACGAGTATCAGAGGTGATCATCGACTGAACACGAATCGGATTATTACCGCCCACGCCTACATTGCCCACCATCACTTCACGTGAACTACGGCGGGTGTAGTGGAGCAAATCGGGACAGTATCTTAAAACCTCTGACGAATTCATTTCGCAGTCTTTATAAACACATTTCTTGCATCCCGCAATGCTAGGTGAAAAAAATCCGCAAATAATGAACACAAAAGGTGAATAGAATCGTTATCACTAAGTGAATATGATCAAAGTTACGTTAATCGCCGTGGTGTTTTTCAGCGCGTTTTCATGTTTTGCACAACAAGCTGAGCCAGTTGAAAAGAAGCAAGAATACATCCGCGTGACCGAGGACGAATCTCAAGCACGGTTGCAGACATCCATCACAACATTGGAAAAAGATGGCAAGCGCGTTGATCTCGTTGGGGCCATTCACATTGCTGATGCCGCCTACTATGAAACGTTAAATGAGCGCTTCCCCGCATATGATCGCGTACTTTTTGAAATGGTCGGCGGTGAGAAAATCGGCCAATCACAAGAAGAAAAAGACAAAGAATCCGAGCAGCCTGCCGAAAAGGGTAATCTTTCGGGACTCCGCGATATATACACCATGGTTGCAACCTTTCTTCAATTGAAAGGCCAATCAGAAACAATCGATTACAAAGCCAAGAATTTTGTTCACGCCGACCTAACGATGAAAGAATTTCAGGACAAACAAAAAGAGCGCAACGAATCATTGTTAGGCCTAGCCCTTAAGGCAGGAGTGAATCCCGAGACGCAAAAAAATGTCAAACAACCCGATGCCACCAAGCTCATGCAAGCAATGCTTTCAGGGAACGGCAACATGATGAAATTAGAACTCATTCACACCCTTGGCGATGGCGACGATCAGATCGGCATGTTCGCAGGTGAGACCGTGATCCTTACAGACCGCAATGCAAAATGCATCGAAGTGCTCGATCAAGAAATTGCCAAGGGCCACGACAACCTTGCGGTGTTCTACGGCGCGGCCCATTTCAGTTCGATGGAAAAATCTCTAACGGATAAAGGTTGGAAACGCACCAAAGAAGAGTGGCTTACAGCATGGGACATCCCGAAGGCCGTGAAAAAATTACCCGCAGAGAAACCTCCCGTTAAAAAGGCTACTTAATGATAGTATTATCGGAGAATCTGTTGCGTGATGCCATGCACACCTCCATCTCCTTTCGCTAGCATCCCTCCAGAAAGTGTCACGATTTTCCTGCCTTGAAACTCCTCGCGCAAGATCGTAACTGGCACATCGTCCTGATTTTTATCACCTGAGACTGGAACAATCACCGCATTATTGCAAAGGTAGAAATTCATTTGCCCGACCTCATCTGCAAGCGGCAAATCGATCACTTCAAATTTTATTCCCTGCGCATCGACGCTATCGGTTAAAGTGCGTTTGCCATCGGCAAGTATTTTATGGTTAGGGTCGTTCTTATCAGCAACGTTATGAAGCAAGACGACGCCAGGCTTTGCAAATGCCGCCATTCCAGCAACTTGCTCATTGGTTACATGATCTGGCGTTAGACCACGGCCTAACCAAATCACTTTCTTAGCGCCGAAGCCTTCAAGCAAAAGTTTCTCAATCGTTGCTTTATCAAGCTTAGGGTTGCGATTTTTGTGCAATAAACATTCTTCCGTGACAATCAATGTGCCATCACCATCGACAAGCACCGCCCCCCCTTGTGAGACAACATCGATCGGATAGAATGGCAAATCCCATTTTTTGCAAAGACGCGCCTTCAGCAAAGTATCGGCAGAAAATGGTGGAAATTTGGCACCCCAGCCGTTTAACAAAAATCCCGCAGCTCTTTTTTCACCTTGCTCATTCACAAGAAAAAGTGGTGCCGTATCTCGAGCCCATCCGTCGTTCACTCGCATCTCGATGATTTCAATCGTGGAAGTTAATACTTTTTTGGCCACTTCCAGATCACGAGGATGCACACACATCCGCACCTTTTCTTGCTCAGCTATGGCATGGGCGACATCGATCCATTCCTTGCACACTCGATCAATCCCCGCTCTTTCCAATTTTGCTCCTGCGGAAATACCATAATGTGGCTTCGTGCTTTTTTTCTTCACCAGGCATGTGGAACCCTTCAGCTAAGGGAGTAGATTCGGTAATCAAGCGTGCGCCTATACTGCGATAATCCGGTCGACAATCAACTCCTTCGTTTTCATCACCATCTCCCTTAAGCTCATAAACATTTAATGGATCTGCTGCACCACTAGGAAAACAGCCCGTAGCCAACTTACTTGCAACGCCACCTATGAATCGACGACGTTCAATGATTGTTCTCGAAGTTATAGGTTTATATCCATATTCCCCTTTAGTTCTCTAAACATAATAAAAAATGACAGCAATGCAATTTTTCAGACGTAACTGTGACTTTATGAAACTATTCATCATCACACTCTGCTTTATACAATTCCTTTGTGCCGCTGAAAAACCTAACATCGTGGTGATATTTATCGACGACCTAGGTTACGCCGATATTGGTCCTTATGGCGCGACAAAACAAAAAACACCGAACCTTGATCGCATGGCGGACGAGGGCATGAAATTAACTAGTTTTTACGCGGCACCAGTCTGCTCAGTATCAAGAGCGCAACTGCTCACTGGCTGTTATGGGGTGCGTATTTCTGTCCCTGGCGTATATTTTCCTGGCGACGCAAATGGACTCCATCCCAATGAAACAACCATTGCAGAACACCTCAAACAACAGGGCTACTCAACACAATGCATTGGCAAATGGCATGTCGGTGATCAACCAGAATTTCTCCCCACCAAACAAGGGTTCGATCATTACTTCGGCATTCCCTATTCCAACGACATGCTAAAGAAATCAGCAAGCACTGGAGTGCCTGTCGTGCCGTTGATGCGCGATGACAAAGTCGAAGAACTACTTCCTGAAGCTGCACAAAGCGAAATCGTAGAGCGCTACACCAAAGAAGCGACGGAGTTTATCCGCAAAAACAAAGACAAACCATTTTTTCTCTACTTGCCTCACACTGCCGTCCACACGCCGATCTGGCCTGGCAAGGCATTTCGCGGCAAATCGGGGAATGGAAATTTTGGTGACTGGGTAGAGGAAATCGATTGGAGCGTCGGGCGCATCTTTGAAACACTGCGTGAACTTGGAATTGATGAAAAAACATTGGTCGTTTTCACCAGTGACAACGGTCCTTGGCTTATCAAAGGAGCAGATGGCGGCAACGCTTTGCCTTTGCGCGGCGGTAAAGGCAGCACCTGGGAAGGTGGCGTGCGGGTTCCTACAATAGCACGCTGGCCTAACAAAATCCCAGCCAAAAGCAACTGTGATGCAGTAGCCGGCACGATTGATTTGCTGCCAACATTTGTCTCCTTGGCAGGCGGTACTGTCCCAGAAAAACCAGTCATCGACGGTCATGATCTCACTCCCCTATTGTTCGGAAAAACCACAACTTCACCACGAGGCGAGCATTATTACTTCCACGGTTATCAACTGCAAGCGGTGCGCCAAGGACCATGGAAACTAGCGATCGAAAAACAAAATGAGTCCATGGGTCAAAAGCTCAATGATGACTCTTTGATCACGCCTCGTCTCTACAATCTCACCGAAGACATTGGTGAAAAAAGTAATGTCGCCGATCAACATCCTGACATTGTCGTATCTCTTCAAAATCTCGCAGCAAAAATGATTGCAGAAATAGGCGGTGCAAATCCATCATCAAGACGCAAGGCTGGAATAGCCGAGCACCCAAAAACACTCTATCCGGTAGAAGCTAAAACAACTCCCCAAAAAAATAAAAAATAGCAGACAAAATGGAATAAAAGACCAACGATAAAGGTCTTCCCAAGAGAAACATGCTGTGATACATAATGGAATGTTTGGTCTGCTAGGTATTTTTTGCTTTCTTCTCATCGCTTGGATTTTCTGTGATCAAAAAAAAGCGATTCGCTGGCGCACTATTGTTGTGGCACTTTGCTTGCAGGTTGGCGTAGGTGCTTTAGTTTTTGGCGTCCCTAAAGGCAAAGAATTTCTCAATTGGCTCAGTGATCGTGTCACCGATGGCCTAGCAGCAGGAAAAACTGGTGTTGATTTTCTTTTTGGCCCACTAACTGCCGATGGTTCATCGATCGGTTTTGTATTCGCACTGCGCGTATTACCGATGATCATTTTCTTCTCATCGTTGATTGCAGTACTCTATCATTTAGGGATTATGCAATGGGTAATACGTTTGTTAGGGGGAGCATTGAAAAAAATGTTAGGCACTAGTCGCGCCGAATCATTATCCGCCGCAGCGAATATATTTGTCGGTCAGACTGAAGCGCCCTTGGTAGTCAAACCCTACATCCCGGGCATGACTTCATCTGAATTGTTTGCCGTCATGGTCGGTGGCCTTGCTAGTGTCGCCGGATCAGTATTAGCGGGCTACGCAGCCATGGGAGTTGAGATGAAATACTTATTAGCTGCGTCGTTCATGGCTGCACCCGGCGGACTACTCTACGCAAAACTGATGAAGCCAGAAATAGATACCCCGCAGGAATGCTCGCTCGCTTTCGCTGAAGGTGATGAAGCCCCAGCCAACGTTCTGGACGCAGCGGCCACTGGTGCCTCCACGGGTCTGTATTTGGCATTAAATGTCGGAGCAATGCTACTGGCATTTATTGGTTTGATCGCATTGCTCAATCTCACACTCGGCTGGATTGGCGATTTGATGCATTATCCACATTTGAGTTTGCAGGGGATCTTGGGCTGGATCTTTTCCCCAGTGGCGTGGCTCGCAGGAATTCCGTCTAACGAAATGCAACAAGGAGGTAGTTTGATCGGACAAAAATTAGTCTTAAATGAATTTGTCGCATACGGTGAACTCGCAAAAGTTCAGGCGCTCATGTCAGACAAAACCCGCGCCATTTGCTCCGTTGCCTTGTGTGGGTTTGCCAACTTTTCCTCAATCGCCATTTTGTTAGGTGGACTAGGAGGAATGGCGCCGACACGCCGAGCTGAGATTGCCCGGCTTGGATTACGCGCCGTGCTCGCTGGTACTTTATCCAATCTAACTAGCGCAGCGATCGTAGGTATGTTTATTTCCTGAAATCAATTACTTGTTAGGCAATTGACTCACATCAATGGCAGGCTTTTCCGTGGGCATTGCAGGGCGTGTGAAGGACTGGTTTTGCTTCACATTATCGTTAAAAAAACCGCCATTGCGTAAGAAAAATCCTTTTCCTGATAGACCTCCACTAAAGTCCAACCGGTGTCCATTGCCACCAGTGCCATCTACCGTGAAGTGAGCACCTGTCAATTCATACCATTGCCCTGCATCATCGCAAAACCATTGATTTGTGAAGATCACTCGCCGTTCGAGGTAGCCAAGGCGATCACTAAAGCACTCTAAAAATGAATGAAATCCCGTGAGATATTTATCTGTTTTAGGACGCTGAAATGTAGCAATAAGCTGCCATTCTGCTTTGCCAACTTCCCCGAACCATGCGCTGTAGATTGTATTTCCTTGTCCATCGGGTTTTACCGAATTGAGAAATTTATATGTCACCCCAGCCTTCCACGGATAGATCATAAAACTCTGACCACCAGAGCCTTCTCCACCAAAAGAACCATCGCGCACATCATTCCCCTTTGCTAGGAGTTTTACCCGGTGGTCTTCTGGTATGCTCTTCGGGTCATCAGTTGAAAATGGACTCCAGACAGAAAACAAAATCCAGCGTTCCGTTTCACTTTTCACTTGAATGCCAAAATAACCTTCACCAAATCCGTTAGCCATGAAATACGAACCTATCGGATCTTCTCCTTTCGGCACTGTAAGTTCATTATATGCATAGCAAATTTTTTTGCCGCGTGGCATTTGATAGCCTAAGTGAACCGAAGGGCCGCGATGCCCCCAGTAGAACATATTTCCTTTGTTATCGGACACGTGGGCTATTTGTAAATTCGAAGTGGCCGATGAAACGATCAAATGTGAAACCTCAGCAAATACTGCGGTTGATTTGCGGATTCCTTGCAAATCGACATGAATATATCCTGCCGCGCTTGCCGGAATTTTTCCCAAAGAAACGTCATGAAACTCTGGGCCATTGAGGGTGAGATCGATGGTTTTTCCTCCAACACTAGCACGGATCTGTGACTCACCTTGCGGCACTTTTAGACGCAGCGACAATTCAAGCTCCGCCATCCGATCTGGCCTAAAATAGATCGAAAAAATACTCTTTTCATCCTGCCATCTCACAATGCCACTGTTTTGCACGCCATCTGCAGAATTTGCAATTTTACTTGTCAAAAATGCATTGCCACCCAGCGGGATTTCCCAATGGGACTTATCTTCCGCAAGTGCTAATGTCTGCATACCGCAGAATAAAACCACGAGATATCGCAGCCAGTAAAGTGTATCAAAAATCATGTCACATATAGAAACGTCGGCGTAGCTCTCCTTGTTTCAAAAGTAGTCATGTTTCTACGAAAAAACAACAAAAGTATCCGCCGCGGCGTCAGATGCCATTGTCTGCTGAGCTTCACCATTTGCCGCTAAATGCGTTAGGCAGTGATAAACATCTTCCGCATTCGCACCGAGTTGAGTCGCAATTTCACCAGCGATTTGCGGCGAAGAAGTGAGATGAGCGCGCACGCCGTTAAGCACGTCGAGAAACGTAGCTGCTGCTTTTTTCCCCGCCTCAACACCGGGCTGATGGTAGGCGTTGACATTGACTAATGATGCATAAAAAGACACAGCCCGCTCATAGAGAGCAATGAGCAAACCGACTTGAAATGGATTCACTTCAGGCAAGGAAAGCGTAATTGATTTACGGCCTGATTGATAAAGCGCACTTCTCGTGCCGCGCAGGAAACCTTGGAGATAATCCGCACACGTATTGCCTGGCTCCACTTCGAACCGTGCACCATCGCGACCCTTGCGAACCTCGATAAAGGTGGCAAAAAAGTTAGGCACACCATCGCGGAGTTGCTGCACGTATGCGTGTTGATCAGTGGAACCTTTATTACCATACACTGCAATGCCTTGGCAGACTTTATTGCCATCAAAATCCAACTCTTTGCCTAACGATTCCATGACCAATTGCTGCAAGTATTTTGACATCAAGCAGAGAGAATCTTTGTAAGGTAACACGACCATGTCCTTTTCGCCTTTGCCATTACAACCGTGATACCATGCAAGAGCGAGACGCATTGAAGCATTATTTTGCACGTCTTGCTTGCGCGTTTCGGCATCCATGGCGGCAGCACCAGCAAGCATTGCGTCGACATCAATTTCCTGCAAGGCTGCGGGCACAAGCCCCACGGTAGAAAGCACACTAGTGCGCCCTCCCACCCAATCTTCCATCGGAAAACGAGCAATGAAGTGATGATCAATAGCATACTGATCAAGCTTCGATCCCTTTCCAGTGACCGCTGCGGTATGCTTGCCAAAATCAAGCCCTGCCGCATCATACGCAGCTTTTGCCTCCAGCATTCCATTACGAGCTTCTGGAGTGCCACCAGACTTTGAGATCACCAGTACCAGAGTAGTGGCAAGATTTTCTGAGCCGATCTGCGCCAACACGCGATCAATGCCATCTGGATCAGTGTTATCAAAGAAATACAAAGGCATTTTTGCATTGTGCCCAAGAGCCTCAGAAACCAATTGCGGACCGAGAGCCGAGCCACCGATGCCGATCAATAACACACGTTGAAAAGTGCCGCCTGCTGGAGTTTTTATCGCAGAGCTATGAATGTCATTCGCGAAGGATTTTAATGCCGCTAATGGCTCAGTGATCAACTTACGCAATTCATCCGTCGGAGCAAGAGCTGGATTGCGCAGCCAATAATGACCGACCATTCGTCCCTCATCAGGATTGGCGATGGCACCTCCTTCTAGTGCCACCATATCAGAAAATGCTTTTTGAATTTTGCCTGCCATTGATTCGTAAAAATCAGCAGGAATATCCATCAGCGATGTGTCTAACGAAAAACCTAATTCTGGGTAGCGCACCAATTCTTTTGCAAAGCGTTCAAATGACATAACAGGGAAATCAAACACTTAAATTGAACCAACGAAAACACTAAAATTCACCATTTACTTCATAGCTCATGAAAGTCGTTCACTAAAGTCAACGATCTACCTCATCACTTTCTCACTAAGATCTAGATTTTCGTCATCACGATCACACGCTCTTCTCCTTGTCTCGAGGGGAAAGTAGCATGTGAGCCATCACCGATTTCGATAGCGAATGAACCCGCAAATCGTTGTTTTAACTCATCCAATTGGCAATTCCAAGGGGGACCGGATTTTTCGTCATCCATATCGGTGAAAAACACACCGCCGAGTATTCCGCCAGCAGGCAAAAGTTGGCTCACACTTTTTGCGTAATCATCACGCAATGCAGGTGGAATCGCACAAAAACAGGTGTGCTCCCAAATAGCACCCACCAAATAGTTACCTAACCACGAAGTGGTTTCGAAAAAGTCTGCGTGATGCACCTGCACATTTGGAAAATCAGCACACAATTCACGTGCCGCCAGCACAGCCGAAAGCGATAGGTCAACACCAATCAAAACACGTGCGGGAAATTCTTTCGCGAGCGCAAGCAGATCCCAACCTCGACCGCAGCCAGGAACAATAATCGCAGCTTCATTTGTGGCAAATCGATGAATCAAGCCAGTGAGCGCAGGATGGCACTCGCCCTTATCCCATGGAGTATCGGCGTTTTGGTAGCGTGACTCCCAATCAACTTCGTTCATAAATGTTATGACTCTTCTTTGCCTAACCCATCGCTAGCCTCTTGAATTTCTAGAAGTGCTGCAACTTCCTCAACGACAGGAGTTGCCAAAACTTCTGCTTCAACGACTTTAGCTTCGGAAGCAGCTTTCACTTCTGCAGCATGCTCGGCTGCGGCGCGGATGGCCTCAGCTTTTGCCGTAGCTATGCGCTGAGCTTGGAGGCGGATCACTTCTTCTTTCGCTGCAATGACTCGTGGAGAATCACCAACTGGTGCGGCTGCGACGACCGCTTTAGCTAAAGTTTGTTGCGCAGGAACTGGAGCAAATAAAAGTTGAGCCTGTGCCTGTTGCAGAGCGATTTTACTAGCCTCAAGCTCTTCCGTTAGAGCTGTTTCGCGCTTTCTCATTTCACCTGCATAACGGGTGGCATTGCTGGTGCTTTCACGAAGGCGCTCCATTTCTGCACGTAGCTCGCTAGTATCATCTTTCCCAGAACCTAGGCGGGCAATTTCTGAACGCGCTTGAGAAAGTTCATTTTCCAGTGCAAAATTACGGTCGCGCTGCTCTTTGGTTTCCGTATTCGATTTCGCATGAAATGACCCAACAGTTTCTTTGGCTTTTTTCAAATCAGCTTCTAACGAATTTGCACGCAAGGTGGTCGCACTCAGATCAATTTGTAACGCAGAAAGTTGTTCTAACGCTTTTTCATGCACTAAATGATCGATCGATTTGGTTTGCGCGGTTTCCATATCCAATTTCAGCATTTTACTCGCTGACTCGGCCTTGTTAAGTTTTTCCTGCAATTTTTTGATGCGGCCAAGATCATCAGAATCGTGACTGTGAACAACTTCGCTATGATGCCCATGGCACTTACCGACTTTGCAGCGCAGATACCAACCAATGAATCCGCCTATAATCGAGACGACTGCCAAGTAAGGTAGAATTTTTAGAATAAACCAGATGTTTCCTTGTTCCATAATATGTGTTGAGTTAAAAGTGATTAAAAATTATTTCAGCATGACATCCACGCGTCGGTTGAGAGATCGTCCCGTATCATTTTCGTTAGGCGCAATAGGTTCTTTCGGGCCAGCTCCGCGCGCAGAAAGAAGTGCCGCATCGATGCCGGCAGCAGTCGCATAGGTGACAAAAGCATTGGCGCGGTCGAGACTTAGTTTGTTATTGGTTTCAGCTTTACCCACATTATCAGTGTGGCCCACGATTTCAAATTTTGCATTCGGCAAGAGCTCTTTTACGCGTTGCATTTGCAAAATGGCACGCTCTTGATCTTTGGAACGATTGGAACCAGTCGGAAAATAAATCGAATGAATCACAGTGCTACGCCACACTTGTCCCGGCCTGGCAATTGCGATACCAGTCAAATTTTCTTGGAATTTCGGCATCGTATTGATCGTCATCGTCAGATCGGTGACATTCTTGATCAAGGGACTAACCGCTAATTGATCTTGAATCGCAAGGGTGGGATTGGCTGTTTTTACGGCAGCTAAAAGCAATTGTTTGCTCGCCTCATCGGCAATTTCGCCCGCTAGAGTAATGGTTTTTCCATCATTTAACATATTGAGATAAGGATCATCGAGCTTGATGGTGCCCGCAGCAACTTGTGTGATCCGAAATGATTGTAGTGATTGAGCGATTTCTCCTTTCGCAAAAGATACAGCGGAAAAATCAGCCGCAATTTCTGAATCAAAGACGTCAGCACCATACGATTTCAGTTTTCCATCGAAGCCAAAAATGGCAACAAATGGTTGGTCATTTTTTGGCACGGTAAGTGTGGGCACCACAGGCGAAGCCATCGTCCTTGTGTTCTCAATTCGCAATCCTGCATCATCAATTTTGCGACCTGTGAAAAGTGTTGCGGCATTAACACGGATCGCATTTTTCGTAGCTTCCGTCGGCACGGCACCGAAAATCGAGATCGATTTCGCATCACCGGCTAAGCCAAAATACGCAGCCGTTACGATAGGGGCCGTTGCTTTTGCGGATTGATCTTTGATTCCTTGCTCAGCTTGCTCTTTTGCCAAACGCTCTGCCTCTGCTTTCTTGGCGATTTCGGCTTTAGCGCTCATTTCGGCTTGTAATTTGGCAGTTTGGTCCGCTTTTTCTTTGGCGATACGCGCTTGCTCTTTTTCATCATAAGTAAAGCGCAAGTCTTTCACCGCACGATTGACAACATCGGCTGACACCTTCGAGGAGGAAAGAAATTCAGCAATTTCCTCATTGGTTGAATCGGCAGTAAATGTTTTCCATACACCATCACAGTTCGTTGCGGCAATCACTGCTGCAGCTTTGCCTTGCTTCCCTTGCGTTAATTCAGAGAAATGAGGAATGGCAGAGATTGTTTTTTCCCAATCGCGTAACGGCAGAGATTTTTCTACTACCATGACTTGATTATTCGTTGAGCGATTGGGACTCAAAGTTGACAGCGAAGAAAAAAACTGTGCCGATTGAGTAGCCGATTTCACATACCCATCGACGCGTTGCTGTGGACCATAGAGACTCACGATAAGCCATGGAGACTGGCGAAACGGAGCTTTATCGACGTTA
>CAIRGO010000003.1 GCA_903878115.1 Akkermansiaceae bacterium
AACTCTTTGGCGTTGGGAAAATGTGTGGCCGGCACGTTCGCCACTCCGTGGGTTGAACAATCCACCACCAACCTGGTGGGTGACCAGATTTCGTTTCTGCTCGGCACCAATGCTTCTCAACGGAACTTCATTGTTGTGCAGAACGGCTTCGCGGTCATCAACCACACCGACACCACCAGCAGCGACTACGGGGCCAGTTACCGGTACGTCGGTGTCGTGAATTCGTGCGGCGTCGATAACGCGGTAGCAAGTCGGCGGGCTCAGGTTGTTCCGGCTTCCCTGAATTTGTTTGCTGCTGCTGACCGTCAATCCTCCACCACCTAGATAGGACACCCATGATTGAGCTGGTGCGTAAACCGGTGCCGTTACCGGCGTTTGAGCTGGTTGACCAGGCCGCCATGTTGGAGGCTTTGACGTTCCTGGCTGGTGAGGGTTGGCGGGGTGCTTTGTCGCAGTCTGATGACGGCTGGTCGTTGGAAATGAACATTGATGAGCCGGCACGACAGGTGGTGGCCGGGTTGGGGGATTGGTTGGTGGTTGATGGCGGGGTCAGGTTGTTGTCTGGTGTTGAGGTTGAGGCTAGCTATGAGGAGGTGAACTGATGACGTTGAAGAATGATTGGCAAAACGGCGATTTGTTTACCCCGGCTGCCGCCAACGACATGGCCAATGCTGTCAACGGTGCGGCGTATCTGGTCAGTGCGGCAACGTTTGGTGCTGTCGGTAACGGAAATACCGACGACACCACGGCCCTCCAAAACTGGATCAACTATTTGGTGGCGAATCATCGCCAGGGTTGGCTGCCTAACGGCACCTACAAGATCACAGCCACGTTGGTGGCACCGTCTGGATATGGCTGGGGTATTACCGGAGAATCTTCGAGTTACACATGGATCAAGCAATACGCAAACAACGTCGCCATTCTGCAAATCGGAACAACAACAGGCGATACTCATAGTGTCAAACTTGACAACATTCTCTTTTATTACAACACCGTTCAAACTTCGGCTAACCAAGTCACCATTGTGGCTACTGGGGGAACCTTCACGCTGAGTTTTGGCGGCTACACCACGGCCGCGATTGCCTACAACGCATCGACGGCGACAGTGGAGACAAGGCTTACTGACCTTGCATCAGTGGCACCCGGTGAAGTAACGGTCATTGGTTCTCCCGGCAAATACACCATCGCGTTCACCGTGGCCGGAACCCTCACCGGATCGGACGCCAACCTCACTGGCACAAAGTCCGTCACCATCACGCCTCCTACCGGAACGGCACAGCAAACGGCCAACGCTAACTGTCTTGATTTGCGCTGCGCTACTGGTGGCGTAGGTAACTTTTACCACTCAGAGTTCACCCGTTTGCAGTTCTGGCGGGGCTACTACGGCATCAAGTTTTTGTCCAACTCTTACACCCCGTGGGGATGTGTCTGGGATCAGCTTTACATGGACACCATGTCTGGAGGGTTGCTTGACCAGAGCGGCGGCCTAAGTTCGGCGGCGAACAACCGCTGGGGCCGCGTGACAATGCGGTGCGCTTGGGCTGTCGGCCCGATCTTCAAAGAGTGGGGAATGTATAACTCCACTGTTGACTGTCTTGAGTTTGTTGACACCGACCAGGGCGCTCAACTCATCACGACAAGCAACGGGTTCTCGGCTGACATAGGCAGCATTAAGCTAGAGATTGGAACATATACCGGTGCTGGAACTTCTCTAATCAACTTTGTCGGTGACTATCGCGTCAGGTTAGGAAGTCTTCACATCGGCGGGCCGATGACCTTGACTCCGAGTTCAGGGGTTTTGTCAGCCATATCAGCAGGCGGTGGTGCCGCTTCTGACAACAGTTTTTTAGAGATCAACACACTGTTTTTGAGTTGCCCTGGAGGGACACTATCGGGCCAAGTGGTGGCGGTAAGTGGAGGCGGGGCACCAAACCGCCGAATCAGCATCAACTCTGCACAGCTTGACAATGGGTGGACCCTACAATCGACCGGAAGTACCGTTGCCGGTGATTACGTTACCGTCCGATCTTGGGTCAATGGCGCACTCTCAGATAGCCAAGGCGACACCAACTACACGGTCACTCTCGGCCACCCAAACGCAGTCCATTTCAACACTGCCTTTACAGCCCAGCGGACAATCACCCTCCCGGCCTCATCAAGTAACAACAACTTCGCCGGCCTCTACTACGACCTCATCTTTGACGGCGCGATCAACGGATCAAACACCGCTCTCATCAAGCACGGCTCCACCACGCTGAGAACGCAATCAGTCGACAAGAAACGTTTGCGGTATGCGTGGCGGCGCGGCGGCAGCGGTACAGGTTTGTGGGTATTGGTCGATGTGGCAGACATTGACACCCCGGCAGTATTCTTAGGTTCTGCCGATTCAAACATTTTGAGTCAGTCGCTACGCGCTAATCGTGCAATCACTGGCGGCGGCACGATTACCGTTGATGCTTCAAGCTATGTGCTGTGGAGTACCCGATTCATTACCGTTTCAAACGGTCGCAGTACTGCGTTCTGCCCTGACGGGTTCTGGGCGATTGAGTGCCCAGTTTCGGGAACAATCACGGGCGTCGGTGGCGCATCCAACAAGACCGCCACCGCAGCCGGTATTCCTCTGGACGCTTACGAATCGCTCTATTACATTCTTCCGCTCACCTCGGGGCAGTCCAGTCTGCCAGCCAACTTTAGGGTAGTCGGGTATACGTCAACTCTAGAAGTTCCTCACAACTGGGTTTTGATCTGCACCCGCAACGGCAACAACAACGTGTTCTCATTCAACAACGGCATCAATTTACGAGCCGGTGAATCGCTAAACAGCATTCATCAAGACACTGCCAACACTGCGAACACGCTGGTACGCCGCAATGCTTCAGGCAACTTCAGCGCCGGGACCATTACGGCCGCCCTATCCGGTAATGCGACCACTGCGACTACGGCGACATTTTGCACCAGTGGCATGCCGGATGACACCTCAACCACAATGAACGCCCGCATTATCCGTAACGGCAACAGTTCAACCCTCAACGACGGCATGTTTATCGGATACGGAAACACGGGCGCAGGAGTTACCCGAATCTATGGCGGCGGCGGCACGACCAACTCTGTCGATGTTGACAGCGGCGGTAATCTTACCGTCGCTGGACGGCTTTCGGTCAGCGGCACCACCGCAACGATCCGAGCCGGAACAGGTACACCAGAGTCCGTTGTCACGGCCAACGTCGGCTCCATATATCTGCGAACTGACGGCGGCGCAGGGACCACTCTGTACATCAAAGAGTCAGGCGCCGGTAACACCGGTTGGGTAGCTAAGTGACCCGCATCCTCCTAGTCGCCGCCCTAGTCCTGACCGGCTGCGCCCCGATCAACCCTGACGAGTTGATGGGCCGCACCGTCAGCACACCAACCACCGAGACAAAAAAGATGTTGGACTGCGACCTCATCTTCCCGGCCCCGGCCCAGGACACGCTTACGCCGTGAAGTGGGTGTTGGGTGGCTGCGCGGTGATCGCGGTGGCCACCTACACGTTCGTGTACACGGCGGTTCGGTCGCTGCTCGATGAGGATTGGCAGCCCCAGTGGGATGAGTGGGATCGGGAGTGAGTTACGGCCTGCCCACCGGCACCAACATTCCGTACGGGCAGCAGCAGGGCTTTCCTGAATGGGTCTA
>CAIRGO010000004.1 GCA_903878115.1 Akkermansiaceae bacterium
GAAACCGTTGCTGTCATAGTCGTTTGCACTACGGGAGGAAATCGGAAATATTTCATAAAATCAACTACAATCGCATCCTGAGCAGCACTACGATGAAAAAATCATCTGCTCTAGAGCGTATTACAGTTCTTCCCGTGCTGCATTTTATCATTAAATTTTTTCTATTTCATTTGGTGATTGCGATCGCTTGTGGTGAAGAACAGCGATTCGACTTCGAGCGCGGCTTGATGGGCACACGTTTTCTCATTTCCACTTATGGTGCCGACGAATCAAAAGCGAAAGCCGCTGCCGATCTAGCATTCGCCAAGGCCGAGGAAATCAATCAATGCGCCTCTGACTACATCGCCGATAGCGAACTACTACGTTTATCGAAGTTACCGGCCCATCAGCCAATCGTCGTCTCTGCTACACTATTCGATCTGCTCACCCAATCGTTGCATTTTGCGAAAATCACCGAAGGACGTTTTGATCCTACGCTGGGACCACTCACGCATTTATGGCGACAAAGCCGACGCAATGGCGCACTTTCCTCTGCGGAAATAATTCACGCAGCGCAAGATTCATGCGGTTGGAAAAACGTCGCGCTTGATCCTAACAAAAAAACCATTACATTACTCAAGCCGAACATGCGATTCGACCTCGGAGGCATTGCCAAAGGATACGCCGCCGATGCCATGTTAGCCATTATGCAACAACATCAACTCCCCCGCACCTGCATCACCGCGGGCGGTGACCTGCGCATCGGCGAGCCGCCACCAGGGAAAATTGGTTGGTCGGTTGGTGTAAAAACGTTCGATCCATCACAACTTGCAGAGACCAAAGAACTTTCCCATTGCGCCGTTTCGACCTCGGGCGATCTTCATCAATCGATCGAAATCAACGGCGTTCACTACGCCCACATCGTTGACCCGAAAACCGGGCTTGGTCTCACCACACATCGCGCCGTGACCATCATCGCGCCCAATGCCACCACCAGCGATGCCCTAGCTACCGCCGCCTGCGTGGCAGAACCATCACAAGCAGAAGCACTCGCCAAACAATGGGGCGCCACCACTGCCATCAGCGCGATGCAACCGTAGCTTTTTTTTACAGAGATAGAAAACCGCCAACCGGTAATTTTTTGTTTTACAAAACGATGCAGATACAAAAGGGTGCGGCATGCAGAAATCTTGGATTATTTCCGTCGCTCTTACCTTGTTTGCCAACACGATGTGCGGGGCGGCTCCGTTTTTGGTGCCAGCGCACTCGGCGTATGCTCTCCCTGATCCCGACGCTGCGAAATTTCGTGAAAACTCACCCATCCGTAATTGGCAGCATGAAAAAAACTACATCGTCTGGTATCCACGCTTCACCAAAACCGGCGAGCTGAAATGCGCGGTGGAGATGCTTTTGCCTGCGGGCCAGGAGTCGAGGCTGCGTTTGAAGGTGGGCAGTAAAGCTAGCTCGATGACCTTTCAAGGCAAAGGAGATGTGCCGGTGCTAGTGGACTTTGGCAGTTTCCCTATCGAAAAAATCGGCTATCAAGCCATCGAGCTTTATTCGGAAAATCCCGCGACGGCAAAGCCGGGCGATGTGGGATCGCTGCAACTCGATGGTGCCGCGGCTGTAGAAGTCCAGAGCAATATCAAAGAGCGTCGCAATGCCGCATCGGTGCATCTCAGTTACCCCCAGCCGAAAGACGTGCAAGTAGCGGGATTCTACTGTGAGGTTACTGCGGAAAAAGATCCCGTAGCGACCTACTACATGGCCTGTGGCTGGCACCGTGGTTACTTTGGCATGCAAGTAAACAGCGCCACCGAGCGACGGATTATTTTCTCGGTCTGGGACAGTGGTGGTGAAGCCGTCAGTCGTGATAAAGTCGGCACCGAGGACCGCGTGGCACTGATAGCGAAGGGAGAGGATGTCTTCACAGGAGATTTTGGCAACGAAGGCACAGGTGGACATAGCCATTTGAAATACCTCTGGAAAACCGGCGAAGTGCAAAAGTTTTTTATGACTGCCAACGTGATCGATGAAAATCATACCATCTTCGCTGGTTACTGGTTTCATCCAGAAAAAAAAGCGTGGATGCTCATCTCTAGCTGGCGCGCTCCGAAAGAGGGC
>CAIRGO010000005.1 GCA_903878115.1 Akkermansiaceae bacterium
CCACGAAAGACGGTCACCATTGACGCCGCAAAGACGCTGTACGAGGCGCTGCGCACGCATGACGCCATTATGGTTAGCGAGCCGGACCGCCACGGATTACTCAAAGGTTGATGGGGTGTCCGTGATTGGTGTGCAGGTCCAGGTGCATAGCGACTTCAGCGCGGATGGAATTCAGAGCAGGCATTGGGTTTTTGCCGGTGAATGGTTATGAAAATGTAAAGTCGCTGACATGGGTAAAGTAGAGGTTCGCCAATGATTATCGAAAAAAAGACCCAACAAATTTGAAAAAGTCATCGAACATGGACGGATTGGTAGTTGGCTGAGAGTCATGATTCACTTGATGTCTGTGGTTGAGCCTCTGCTTTTTCGGAGTCTGGTCTAGCCACTCAACATCACCCTTTTCACTTCGAATCAAGAGGGCGTTGGGTTCAGTGGACGCGACTTCACCGAGAAAGCCAGCGCGTTGTTTCAACCATGAGGCCAATAGAAGTTTAGTAAACACATCGGTTTCGCGAAATTGCCTATTCAATGATTGTTCGGCCTGAGATTTCTGCTGCTGAAGAAGCCTTTTGAATTCAGTGATTCTGCCTTTCTGATGAGGCTCACTTCCGGAAATCTCCACAAGCGCGACCTCAGCTTGCCTGCAGAGCCGGTTCAAATGAAGCCACGATTTTGCCCCTCGGAGTGAAGTCTCAATGGTTTCGGCCAGATTTCCGTTTGTTGTGATCGTCTTGGAGATTCTGGCACGGATTACATCCCCTTGGATCTCTTTTTCCACCCGCTGAACCGCACGTTTATATTCCTTTAGGCTTTTGATTGCTTCAGCCTCGGACAAGACATTTCCTGTCTCAGGATCGAGACCGGCATCAGCAAGAGACTTCAGTGGTTCTCTGAAAAAAAACACCCCTTTCCCGAGAACCCATCGGTCATCATTTTCGATGCTCCAGAATCCGCGCCTATTGGTCGCAGCCCAGACTGCGACGCACCGAACAGCCCGCTCAGACAATGACACTTGCCGATTTTCCACGGAAATCATTTTCCAAGCCACAAGGTCATCCGCGGCATGTTCGAGGAGCATCGGCAGCACACCTAGCATATCGCCAATTGAATCCAACGAAGGCGTTGTTTCCGACACAGCCAGAATCGAAACGTGGATGGGCCGTAGCGCCTCCAAGGGTTTGTATTGAACAGTGATCATCTTCGTTTTCTCTGGGGTGGCCGGAATCCGAAGTAATCTGGGAGACTTCCGTTATTGTGAGGCTCACAGATCCACTCAACCAGATGGGCCACCTGTGAAAGACGGCTATCCATTGTGATATCCTTAGTGGCGTAATCGAGGCTGCCTACGATGATGCAGATTTCCTTAGCGCGTGAGATCGCTACATTCAGGCGATTGGGATTTCCCACAAATCCTGACGAACCATGGGTTCGAGCCAGAGTCAAGATCACCACGTCCCATTGCCCGCCTTGGCTTGCATCGACCGTGAGAACGTCCGGCGTGATCGCTGGATTTTGGCGTTTAATTTCCTTCTTGAGTAATTCTTGTTGTCCCCGATGGAATGCAATCACCGCCACAGAGATTTTTTTGGATGCCAGCGCTGTGATATGTTTTAATGCATCGATAATCAAATCAGCCTCGAAGCGATTCTTGATCGAAGTTTTGCCGGATGGTTCGTGTTTGGACCGTCCCGAATCCACCCAAATGAAGGACAATGGAAATCGAACTGAAGGACTGTCGTGACCACGACCGGGAATTAATGCTCCATCATAGAAGCAAGAACTGATACACGTTGCGATGGGTTTCCGGCTACGGCGCATTGTTGCTAGAAATGCTTTCCTAGCATCAGGAGCGCGTTCCCACAGTCGGGAAAACAAGGAGTCGTTCCACAAATCTTCGAGCAGTTTCCTGTCATCATGGGTCGGCGCTGAGTGCTCGTAGTATGAATCGTCCAAATAGGGTAGAAGCTGGTGGTGGTCTCCAAC
>CAIRGO010000006.1 GCA_903878115.1 Akkermansiaceae bacterium
ATGTTGCAACGTGGAATCATTCTGCGTGCGATGAGCAGTTACAAATTGCCGGAGTGGGTGCGCATTTCCGTCGGCACTATGCCGCAAAACATTCGCTGCATGGAAGTGATGGACGAGGTGATGAAGGATTTGTAAGCGACTGCAAGTTGTAGATTTTCTACTTCTCACTTGATTGGCAAAATCAATTTGCTAGACTCACCATATCATATGACTTCAGAAACTGCTGTAGAAATCCGCGATTTGGTAAAAGACTTTCGATCGCCTTTACGCGGTGTGAAAGCCTTTCGTGCGGTCGATGGCGTATCGCTACGCATTCAAGCGGGGGAAGTTTATGGCTTGATCGGGCCGAATGGTTCAGGGAAATCGACGACCATGAAGGCCTTGTTAGGTCTGGTGGCGCCTAGTTCTGGAACGTGCTCGATTTTCGGCAAGGATTCGCTCAAGGTTGATTCTCGCAATGATGTTGGATTTCTGCCAGAAAATCCTTATTTTTATAAACATCTTACTGGTGCGGAAACACTGCGATTTTATGGGAAGCTCTGTAACCTTCGTGGTAAATTGTTAGAAAATCGCGTGACTGAATTGTTAGAATTAGTCGATCTAACGAATGCCAGGGATCGTCGACTAGGCGGCTATTCGAAAGGAATGCTTCAGCGCATCGGCTTGGCGCAGGCGATGGTGCAAGATCCCCGCTTGTTGATTCTTGATGAACCCACAGCAGGAGTGGATCCGATTGGGTCGCGACAAATCAGAGACCTGATTATGACCTTGCGGGATCGAGGTATCACAGTGTTTCTCTGTTCACATTTGTTAGAGCAAGTGCAAGAAGTCTGCGATCATGTGGGCATCATCTTTCAAGGTAAAATGGTGAAAGAGGGTCGTTTGGATGATTTGATTGCCATTGAGGATCAAACCGAAGTTGTCATGAAAAATGCCTCGCCAGAGTTGATGGAAAAAATCCGCACGTTGGTTGAGCAAGAAGAATCCGCTACCTTGCTGCGCATGGGCAAGCCGCGGACAACTTTAGAACGCTTGTTTTTACGAGAAACACAAATTGATAAAAAATAATGACTTCGCAAAACTCTAAAACTAGCAATCGCTGGCTACAACCGCGCCGTGTAACGGTGATTGCGATGCATACCTTCACCCAATTGGTGCGAATGAAGGTGTTTTATTTTCTGAGTGTTTTTGCGCTCATTGTCATCGCCGCAAATTTTCTCGATTTGCCACAATTTAATGGCCCAGAAGCCATCGGGGTGGGGGAGTTGCAAATGCTCAAGAGCACTTGCATGGGCGTGATGAAATTGTTTGCCGTGGTGTTTGTGATCGCTGCGACTGCATTACTTTTGCCAAAAGATGTGGAGGATCGCACACTGTATACCATTCTCGCCAAACCTGTGCCGCGTTTGGATTATCTCGTCGGGAAAATCGCCGGTGTGTTGTTGTTGGTATTTGTGTCGCTGCTATTGATGGATTTGTTAATGACGGTGGTGCTTTCCTTCCGCACCAATCATTTGCTAGTCGATCAATTGTCATGGGCGGAAGCACGCGGCTGGACACAGGAAGCGATTGATTCCGAACGCAGAGACATCATCGCACAGGGGCCGACATGGTCATTCCAAGGGGCTGTATTCGCGATCTTCCTGCAATCCGCGATCATCGGTGCAGTGGCTTTGTTATTATCCACATTTTCTACGAGCACATTGTTCACGATCATTTTATCATTTTTGATCTATCTGATTGGTCATTTTCAAGCAGATGCAGCTGATTATTATAAAGCCACTGCTGAGGCGGGATCGAACGCTTTCACCACGACCATGACAAAGTTGCTGTCGCTGATTTTTCCTAATTTCCAATTGTTTAATGTCATTGATGCTGTCATAGAAGGGATTCCTATGACGATGAATGCGATCATCTCGTTGACGGGCTTGTCTCTTTTTTATGTGGTGCTTTATACGATGCTCTCGTGGTTTGTTTTTTCTGACAAAGAGTTCTAAATTCTCGTATGAAATTTTATCGAAAAATCATCACGCTGTTCGCTTTGCTATTGTTGGCAGGGACGGTGAAAAAACCTTGGGAAGCTGCCATCGGTGCTGATTTACGTCATGATAAGTTGCTCAGTGAGCCATTGAATCTAACCACGCGAGAAAGCATCGGTCAAACGTCCAGTGCTGTTGCGCTCGGTGGTCTGCGCTCAGTCGTGGCCTCATTTTGGAATATCCGCGCTTATACTTCGTTCGAGGAGTCAAACTGGGTAAAACTCGAAGATCAATACGAAACCATCGTTGCACTGCAGCCGCACACAGCTTATTATTGGGATACAGGATCGTGGCATTTGGCCTACAATGCGGCAGTAAGTAGTCGAGAAAATGAAAACTTTCCCGCACCGCGACGTGAAGCATTGCATCGCACATACATCAATAAAGGCAAAGCATTCCTCGAACGTGGGGTGAAAAATATGCCAGGCAACTGGATACTACTTTCCAGTTTAGGGCGACTTCATGGCACTGCTAGCAAGTATCCTGATTATGAAAAATCTGCCGCAGCTTACCAGCAAGCTTGGGAAACCGGAAAAGCGAGAAACTTCGAAGCGCGGGCTTGGTTTTATAGTTTGGCTCGTTGTGAGGGTAAAGATCGAGAGGCGTTGCATCTGGGCCGTGCATTATTCATCGCTGATAAAAACCGTGTCGATACGCTCTGTTGTTTGCTTTTTGTTTTAGAGATGCGGCAGAAAAATGCGCGTCCCATCGAAGAATTAGTGAAGCTTTGTTTCACATCCCATGCCGATGCGTTGCGGATGTTAGAGGTTTATAAAACGAATAATGCCGAAAATCTACCCATTACAGGAGTGGACCATGCGATTGAGTGGTTAAAAAGTGTTCAAAACAAATAGATTCGATTTTTTTTACTCAAACTGGATAGTTTGTCTCGACAGATGCCATTGATTTCCTGCATTTTCTCCCGACCGAAACATAACAAACATGCGCATTGCTTTATTTGGTGACATTCATGCAAACCTCGAGGCTCTCGAGGCTGTGTTGGCTGATGCCCGTGAGCAAGGATGCACGGACTACGTTTGCCTCGGCGATCTGGTTGGCTATAATGCAAATCCTTCCGAATGTTTGGAAATTGTCCGCGCCATGAATTGTCCCGTGGTGAAGGGAAATCACGATGAAGATGCCTCAGGCGATCACTCCTTGGACACCATGAATCCTGTTGCTGCTCAGGCATTGATGTGGACTCGGGAGAATCTTACTCAAGAACAGCGTGATTGGTTGCGCAAAATGCGCATGGTCCGCCAAGTCGCTGATTTTACGATTGTTCATAGCACGTTGGATCAACCGACGAATTGGAATTATGTCACCAATCGCTTCGATGCGATGTCGAATTTTTCCTATCAATTTACGCAAGTTTGTTTTCACGGTCACACCCACGTTCCGCGCATTTATGTGAAAGATGCCAAGGTGCATGAAGTGCCAGCAGAATCCGTAGTGATCGAGCCTGGGGCAAAGTATTTCATCAATGTAGGCTCCGTAGGCCAGCCACGCGATGGCGATTGGCGTTCTTGTTATGCGATCTACGATTTGGAAAATCGTCTGATTGTATTTCGTCGTATCGAATACAACATTGCATTGACGCAAAAAAAGATCATCGATGCTGGTTTGCCAGAAATGTTAGCCTATCGACTGGAAGAAGGACGTTGATAAAAATCGCTAAGAAATCACAAACTGCAAGGCAACTCAAATGTGATCACTTCGCTGTCGCAGTTTTTTCTGAGAAATTCTTGCCAATCGGGCAAAAGCCCCATAAATCGTTGCCTGTAAGAATGCGTATTTTTGCGCGTATCTGATTTTCCCAATTACCTCTATGTCAGCACCGAAAACAACACATGACCTTACGACTTTCACAAGTAACGTTAAAGGTTTAGTGGATGCAACTCTCGCCCAAACTGGCCAATCCAAATGACCCAGCGATGGGTGCTTATAAAAATCAATGATTCTAACAAACTAACAAAATTACTACAATATGAAACTACACAATGCCATGTGGCCTGGACTCGTAGGAAAAGAGCCAGACACCGACCATCCGCCGATCTCTTTGGATCACATGTTAGAACTGACCAGCGCCGCAGAAGTGGACGGTCATAAGTTCGATGGTGTTGATCTTTTCCTTTTCCACCCACACACCGACCCTGATATTTCTGAGGATGATCTCAAAAAAATGGCGGATAAGATTGCCGCGAAAAATCTCAATGTCGGTTCACTAGTCGCGCCGATCTGGCCTGGTACCGTCGGTGATTCATCGATGGGCACGGACGAGCAACAAGCGAAGTTTTTACTGTCGATCGAAAAAGCCTGCCGTATTGCAAAACTTTTCAACGAACACGGTGTGCGCAAGTATGGCGTGATCCGCGTGGACTCCGCTGAATTCGGTGTGCAAAAATGGGCTGAAAATCCCGAGGCAAACACTGCTCGTATTGTGGATACTTTTAAGCAAGCTGCAAAAATCGCCGCCGACCATGGTGAACGCATCGCTGCTGAAGGAGAAATCTGCTGGGCTGGTATGCATTCATGGGAAGTGATGCTGCGCACTCTCGAAGGCGTCGGCATGCCTGGCACGTTTGGTTTCCAAGCGGACCTTGCTCACACATACCTTTATCTGATGGGTTACAATGCTCCTGAGTCAGCGCTGTTACAGCCTGGTTACACAGAGGAAGAATTCTGGCCTGCTTACGAAAAAATGGTCAGCGCGCTGCGTCCATGGACCATCGATTTCCACGTCGCGCAAAACGACGGCACGGTTCACGGTTCTGGTTCGCACGAGAAAACTGGTCGTCATTGCCTCGCCGATGATCCTAATGGTAAACTCGATATTGCCAAGTGCTCGGCAGTATGGCTTCAAGGCGCTGCCGACCGCGGCATTAAGCACATCTGCTGGGATGGCTGCATGTTCCCTAATTCTGTTCTGGAAACGCCTGGCACTTGGAATACCATCCTCAAGGCAATGGTCTCGGTAAAAAATGCTCTCTAATCAAAAAACACAACTTATGAAAAAACAACTAAACGTCGGCGTGATCGGTTATGGCTTTATGGGCCGTACCCATTCGAATGCTCTGTCACAAGTCGGTCATTTCTTTGACACCGTTTATCAACCCGTGCGTAAAGCGATTTGCGGACGTGATGAAGCTAAGGTGAAAGAGTTTGCCGAAAAATGGGGCTATGAATCCTACGAAACGGATTGGCGTAAGCTCGTGGCTCGTCCTGATATCGATGCAGTGGATATCTGCACACCTAACAACTCGCATGCTGAAATCGCACTAGAGTGCATCAAGCACGGTAAAATGATCCTCTGTGAAAAACCGCTGGCCCTTAACGGGACGGAAGGTGAAGCCATGGTGAAAGCCGTGGAAGCGTCCGGGTTGCCGAACTTAGTTTGGTACAATTACCGTTTCCTTCCTGCCGTAACGCACGCCAAAAACATTGTTGCTAACGGAGAGTTAGGACGTATTTTCCACTATCGTGCCAATTTTCTACAAGACTGGACGATTTCCTCTGAACTTCCCCAAGGTGGTGCAGGTTTGTGGCGTCTGGATGCTGCTGCTGCTGGATCTGGTGTGACCGGTGATTTGCTGGCTCACTGCATCGATACAGCTCGTTGGATCAATGGTGACATTGTTTCTGTTAGCGCCATGACCGAGACATTCATCAAAGAGCGCGTTCACACCGCTACTGGCGAAAAAATGCCGGTAACCATCGATGATGCCTGCGCTTTCCTGGCACGTTTTGAAAATGGCTCGCTCGCCATTTTTGAATCCACACGTTATGCCCGCGGTCATAAAGCTCTCTACACTTTTGAAATTAACGGTGAAAATAAATCACTCGCGTGGGACCTTCATGACTTGAATCGCCTTGATTATTTCGATCACGGTGTTCCTAGTGACCGTCGCGGATGGTCCAGCATTCATTGTTCGGATGGAGATCAGCCCTACGCTGGGAATTGGTGGGTTCCTGGACTTTGCCTAGGCTACGAGCACAGTTTCACTCATGAACTGTATGAATTCCTGAAATCGTTAGAGAATCCATCAGCGCCGAAAAATTATCCAGACTTCCGTCACGCACTCGGCACACAATATGTTTGTGATGCAGTGCTAGAATCTGCCCGCACCAAGCAGTGGGTGGACGTAAAAAAATCCTAAATAATTGTCTGAAAACGGGCGATGGTCACTCCATCGCCCGTTTTTTATTCTCAATTCTCTCAGTGGTCATAGTATAGCATCAGAAAACCGAGAATACGCTATGGTGGCGAAAATGTTGCGTGACAATGATTGGGAAAAGCGATAAGCTATTCTGTCGCTGAGAATTTGGCGAATTTTTCACCATGAAGCACTCGACCCTCTTGCTGTTTACCACCCTAGCTTCTCTTACTATAGCGAGTTGTTCGCCGGAGAAATCAGGACCTTATACTACTAGTTCTGCACCGGTTAAAACCACCGCGAATACGGACTACCGCACACCGACACCGAGCGGTCCGATGCAGCGTAATGCCGATAATAACTTTTCCTCTAATTTCAATAAAGGGGCAGGGGTGACGTTCAGTCGTGTATCGGTTCCCGGTCCTTATGTCGCCTTAACTTTTGACGACGGTCCGCATGCTTCTAATACGCCTCGTTTGCTTGATATGTTGCGCAGTCGCAATGTGAAAGCCACCTTTTATGTGATTGGAAAAAACGTGGATATGTATCCTAATATCGTACGACGCACTGTCGCAGAAGGGCACGAAATTGGTAATCATACCTATACTCACCCTAAACTTTCTGGATTGAGTAAAGACCGAGTGTTTTCTGAATTGCAAAAAACCGACGATGCCATCTATCGCGCTGCGGGCGTACATCCACGCACGATACGTCCACCATACGGTGCGTTGTTGCAAAGTCAGCGTGAGATGATACACGGTTCTTTTGGTTATCCTACAATCATGTGGTCCGTTGATCCGCTCGATTGGAAACGGCCTGGTGCTTCTGTAGTGACATCGCGTATTATAAGTGGCACCAGCAATGGTGCTATCATTCTCGTTCATGACCTACATGGCTCCTCCGTGGATGCGATGCCAGCTACGATTGATGGACTCTTGCAAAAAGGCTATCGATTTGTCACTGTCTCTCAATTGATTGCCATGGGTGGTAGCGCAGCAGCTCAGTAGTCGAGCACTATTTCCTTAGTTGTTCCGGCTAACGATTGCCGTATGTTTGGAGAGCGATATTTTGCAACCCGTGAACGCCTTGGCGAGGTAGTCAATGGCATATTGTCAATTGCCAAGGCAACAGGTGTGGATACCGCTCATCGCATGAGCCAAGACGTGCTTGATCAAGGTCTAGCAACACCATTTTTGTTTGTTGTTTGCGGTGAAGTAAATGCAGGAAAATCCACGCTTCTCAATTCGCTATTTGGGCAACAGATATGCAAAGTCAACATCCTTCCCGAAACCGATCGGGTGATCTGGTATAAGTATGGCCCTGAGCGTAAGGATGTGAGTGTTACCGATGTGTTATTGGAGCACTATGTGCCTATTGAGTTTCTTAAGGATTTCAATTTGGTAGACACTCCTGGGACAAACTCGATTGAAAAGACTCACCAAGGCATTTCTGAGCGTTTCATGCCAGTGGCCGATTTACTTCTGTTTGTTTTCCCAGTGAGCAACCCATGGGGCGCGGCTACTTGGGATTTTCTTTGTCGCCAACCCGATGAGATTTTGGATCGAGTTGTTTTTATCTTACAACAGGCAGACCAGCGTGAACCAGAAGACATTCCCGTGATCTTAGATCATTTGCGTCATCTGGCGATGAAACGAATTGGCCGCATCCCGCCGGTGTTTGCCGTTTCGGGAAAAATGGCATTCGAGGCAAAGCTCTCATTGCCATTTAGCGAGGGTAAACGTCGCAACAGTGGAATCATCGAGATTGAAGATTTCATCTCCAAATCTGTTTGTGATTCTCCCAGTAGAAAAAAAATGCTTCACTCGTTGTATCTTGCCGCTTCACGGGTGATGCAAGATGTCGAAGATCGTATTGAAGATCATGCTAGAATCATTGAGCGCGATGGTCGTTTTCTTGAAGAAATGGAGCGAGAAATTGATGCGATGCGCGTTCAAGTGATTCGCAGAAATTCACAAAGCCTAGGTGGCACCGGAGAAGCGTTTCAGTTAGAAGCGCGCGAAGTTGCTAAGATTCTCAAAAATCGCATGGGAATCGGCAAGAGCATCACACGCCTCATCACCGGAGAAGACACTGCTCAACTGATGGAAGGTTTGATTCAAGATCGCCTCAGAGGTTCGGTGGAAGATGTATCCAGTCAGGATTTCGCGGAATTAATCCGCTTGTGTTGTGATCATTGGGAAGCCCTGCGCTCGAAGGTCAAAAATGCCATGGGCATTGAGATTGAAACGGTGGCAGAAATTGAACAGCGATTGATTGCGTCTCAAGGACGATTTGTCAAACGCATGGGCCGTGAGTCATCACAAGGAATAGGTAATTTACGAGTCCGGGTGGTGCTCGACATCGCATTGAGACAACGGAATGCGATGCTGAAAGGTTTTCTCATCGTTGGACTATTGATGATGATTGGCGCTGGAGTTTGTGGTGCCTTGTCGGTTCCTTTGGCTCCATGGATACTACTTGGCCTCTCCGCGATGAGCATACTAATTTTATTTTTCCTCACCATGCAAAGCGGTAAAGAAATCGTCAGTGAGTATCGAGAACGTCTGCTCAATAGTGGCGACACTTTCGTTTCTGCACTGCGCGGCCAATATGAAGAAGGCCTGCGTCTCTTTTTCCAAGATTATGCGTTAGGCCTAGAGGCTGTTCGCAAACATCTCGCCAAGCAAAAGCAACAACTAGCACCACGCCTAGAGCGCTGGAATGGGCTATTCCTTGGCCTAAAAGCTATTGAGCAAGAATTGACGTAAGGTGTTACTGTATAGCAAGTTGCTATTGTGTTTACTTCACCAATTTCATCATCAAATCTTTACTTTCTAACGTATTTCCTACGGCAACAAGGATTTCTTGGATGGTGCCGTTGCAAGGCGCTGTGACAGTGGTAAACATTTTCATTGCTTCCAGAGTGAGCAGGGGATCGCCTTCTTTCACTTTGTGGCCTACGCTTACGGCGATGCTTGCGACCATACCAGGCATAGGCGCGGCGATTTGGAACGGATCTGCGGGATCGGCTTTGGGGCGAGATGTGCTCGCTTTAACCGCACTCTTATCATCGACTTGCACGTGGCGTGGGTAGCCGTTGAGTTCGAAAATGGCGGTTCGTTGGCCGGCGGAATCGACCTCGGTAATGTTGTGCAAGCGGATGAATAATGTTTTCCCAGCTTCGAGGCTTAGTGTGACCTCTTCTTTGTCCTTGAGCCCGTAGAAAAATGCAGGAGTTGGCAGTACCGAAAGATCACTAAAATTTTTGCGGGATTTGACAAAATCTTTGTAAACTTGGGGATACATCAGATACGAGTAAAGATCATCATCCGAGGCCGCTTTGTGTCCTGTGATTTTAGTGACTTCAGTGCGCGTTTTATCGAGATCTATTTTTTCTGCACGTTCACCAGGGCGATTGGTGAATGGCTTTTTGTTGCCGAGAATAATTTTTTGAATGTCCTTCGGCCAGCCGCCCATCGGTTGTCCAAGCCCGCCCTGAAGCATGTCGATTACGCTTTCGGGGAAGTTAGTTCCAGCGGGGATACTTTGCAAATAACTATAAGCATCGCCCGGTTTGACGCCGCGAGAAATCAGGAACATGCACATGTCGCCAACGACTTTTGATGAGGGTGTGACCTTGACGATGTCGCCAAACAAAAGGTTTACCTCCGCGTACATGCGCGCGATCTCTGACCAACGATGGCCGATGCCCATGCTCTCTGCTTGTTCCTTGAGGTTGGTGTATTGACCACCGGGCATTTCGTGGAGATAGACTTCCGCAGTGCCATGTGGTTCGGCGGTATCAAAGGGCTTGTAGTAGCTCCGCACATGAGCCCAATAGTCGCTAAATTCATTGAGGGCCTCAAGATCTAACTGGGTATCACGCGGGCTATTTTGTAAGGCCGCCACTACGGAATTAAGGTTCGGTTGTGATGTGCAACCACTCATCGAGGCGAGTGCTGCATCGCAGATGTCCACGCCTGCTTCGGCGGCCATCAGGATCGAACTAGCATTGATGCCTGACGTATCGTGCGTGTGAAAATGGATCGGCAGGCTGATTTCTTCTTTGAGCGCCTTGACGAGTTTTTTGGCAGCTAGCGGACGACATAGTCCAGCCATGTCTTTTATGCACAGCATGTGCGCACCCATTTTTTCTAACTCTTTTGCTAGCGTTACGTAGTACTTGAGGTCGTATTTGTCGCGTTTGGGATCGAGGATGTTTCCTGTATAGCAAATCGTGCCTTCGCACAGCGACGATGTTTCCTCGCGCACCGCAGCCATCGCTTCCGTGAGATTTGGCAGGTAGTTGAGACTATCGAAAATGCGGAAAATATCCATGCCATTTTCGGCGGAATGATTGATGAATCCACGAACTACGTTATCGGGGTAGTTGGTATAGCCTACGGCATTGGAGCCGCGGAAAAGCATCTGGAATAAAATGTTAGGGATGTGTTCACGGAGTGAGCGCAGCCGTTCCCAGGGGCATTCTTTGAGGAAGCGCATCGCGGTATCGAAGGTGGCTCCGCCCCACATTTCTAACGAGAAAAGGTTTGGCGAACGATGTGCTACTGCATCTGCGATGGCCAGCATGTCAAAGCTGCGCACACGCGTGGCGAGCAATGATTGATGAGCATCGCGCATCGTGGTATCGGTGAGTAATAGGCGTTTTTGTTTGGTAACCCACTCGGCAAATTTCTCTGGTCCTAGTTTTGTAAGAAGATGCTTGGTGCCCTCGATTGGAGGAGTTAAGCGATCATAGCGCACAGTGGGCGCGGGTGTAAGAACTTCTGCGGGCAGATAACCTTTTGCATTGGCATTTCCGTTAACAGTGATGTCGGAGAGGTAGCTGAGCAATTTGGTGGCACGATCTTTTTTCGAGGCGAAGGTGAAAAGCTGTGGGTTGGTATCGATGAAACGCGTGGTGGCATTACCGGCACGGAATGTCGGATCCGCTATAACGTTTTCTAAGAAAGGAATATTGGTCTTCACTCCACGAATGCGGAATTCGCGCAGGGCGCGGTCCATACGGTCGAGTGCAATTTGGTATGTGCGACCGAACACGGTGACCTTTACCAACATCGAATCGTAGTAGGGCGTGATGACGGCATTTTGCGTGCCTAATGCACCATCGAGTCGAATGCCAAAACCGCCGGCGCTGCGGTAGGTGAGAATTTTGCCAAAGTCTGGTGTGAAATTACTCTCCGGATCTTCCGTGGTGATACGGCATTGAATGGCGAAGCCGGATTTTTCTACTTTGTCCTGCTTGGGTAGTCCCATGACGGGATCGTGCAATTTATGCCCCATGGCGATTTGAATCTGCGATTGCACAATATCGATGGTGGTAATTTCTTCTGTTACCGTGTGTTCCACCTGAATGCGGGGATTCATTTCGATAAAATACCATTCGCCAGTTTCCACATCGACGAGGAACTCTACGGTTCCAGCGTGGGTGTAGTTCACCTCACGGGCGATGGCGATAGAGGCGGTGCACAGACCTTGAATGATCTGTGGATCAATACCATAGCTGGGAGCCATCTCGATGACCTTTTGGTGCCGCCGTTGCACTGAGCAATCACGCTCGTGCAAGTGAAGCACAGTGCCATGTTTATCCGCGAGAATTTGCACTTCGATGTGTTTAGCACGACCAACGAATTTCTCTAAAAAGACCGCCCCATTCCCGAACGAACGCAGTGCTTCCGTCTGAGCTTCTTCTAACAAAGACTGCAAATCTTTTTCTTCACGCACAACCCGCATGCCACGTCCACCACCCCCAAAAGCTGCTTTGATGATTAGGGGAAAGCCGATTTTCTTTGCTGCTTTCATCGCAAGTTTCGGATCTTCTACTGGCTCTGGCGTGCCTTGCAGCGTAGATACATTGAGCTTTTCTGCCACATGTCGCGCTGCCGTTTTATCTCCCATGCGGTCGAGAACTTCGGCGTCTGGGCCGATAAAAATGATGCCATTTTTTTCACAAGCACGGGCAAAGTCAGGATTCTCCGAAAGGAATCCATAACCAGGATGAATCGCATCCACTCCTTTCTCTACGGCAAGAGCTACGATGCCCTCGACGTCCAGATAGGCACCGAGTGGACCTTTATCTTTGTTGAGTTGATAGGCCTCATCTGCTTTGAAACGATGGGGACAAAAACGATCCTCAAATGCATATATTGCCACCGTGCGAATTCCTAATTCAGTGGCTGCACGCATCACCCGAATGGCGATCTCTGAACGATTGGCTACGAGAAGTTTTTTGATAGGTCGGATAACACTCTTGGGCATGGCGACGCATGCTAAGTGAGGAATGCCACTTTGGTAAATGGCGAAATGCAGAATCTATTAAAAATTCGTTATTATTTCTTCTCCTCGACCTTGTCTGTGCGGGAGAATTCGGTCGTGCGACTCATGTGCCAAATTCCACAAGCGGTGGCGATGACACTGAATAGGATCAACAGTCCGATCGCGACTAAGATATTTGATTTCATAAGAGTGAAAATAGATTGTTAGAACTTTCGCGTGCGAGTATCGATGGCGTGGGTTGCTTTTGTATTTGGATGATCCGTCGTGTAGTGTAAACCGCGAGATTCTTTGCGTTTCACTGCGCAATCGACAATTAATGATGCCACTGAGACAAGATTGCGCAATTCGAGAATATCAGCATTGACGCGGTGTCCCCAGTAAAATTCACGCACTTCTTTTTTCAAATTTCGTAGTCGTGTCGCAGCACGGCGTAGGCGATTGTCGGTACGGACGATGGAAACATAGTCCCACATCAAGCGGCGGATTTCGTCCCAATTATGATAAATGACTACCAATTCATCAGGCGCAGCGGTGTCGCCATGCTCCCATGCGGGGATGTCCATCAGTTCTACCGATTCTCGATTCGGGTGCAGATGAGCCAGCATTTCATCGAGTGCACGACGAGCGGTGACATTTCCTTCTAACAAAGAATTCGATGCGAGGCGGTTGGCTCCGTGCAATCCAGTGCAGGCGACTTCCCCGATCGCGTAGAGCCCACGCAGAGTGGTTTTGCCATTGATATCCGTGACAACGCCACCGCATTGGTAATGGGCGGCGGGAACCACGGGAATCGGCTGCTTTTCACAATCCAGTCCAAAGCGCAACAAAGTATCGTAAATAAAAGGAAAACGCTCTTTCATGAAGCCAGTTGGCTTATGGCGAACATCAAGATAGACACAAGGTGCCCCAGTACGTTTGATCTCATGGTCAATGGCACGCGCTACGATGTCTCTGGGGGCGAGTGAACCACGAGGGTCATGTTTTTTTGTGAAATCTTCGCCTTTTTGATTGATCAAAATCGCTCCTTCACCGCGCACTGCTTCTGAAACAAGAAACGAGCGAGCCTCGGCTCCGCTTGCGGCAGGGTTATAAAAACAAGTGGGATGAAATTGGATAAATTCCATGTTAGCAATCGTTGCTCCCGCGCGCCATGCCATCGCTACGCCATCGCCCGTAGCGGAGTCAGGATTGGTGGTGTAAAGATAGACTTTGCCGCAGCCGCCAGTGGCTAAAATGACGCGATCTGAGCGAAAAATTTCCACTTCTCCCGTGTCGCGATTCAAAGCATAGGCACCGAGCACGCGGTCATCTGCGACCATACCGAGTTTTCCTGTCGTAATAAGATCAATGGCAAAATGATTTTCTAACAGAATGAGATTTTCCGTGATCCGCGCCTGAGCAACTAAGGCTTCCGCAATTTCTCTTCCCGTGGTATCGCGAGCATGGAGAATTCTGCGCTTCGAGTGACCACCTTCTTTTCCTAATGAAAAATGTCCATTTTTCTTATCGAAATCAACGCCATAGTGGATGAGGTCATCGATCGTATTCGCGCCCTCACTCACGATGGTGCGAACTACGGCTTCGTTGCAAAGGCCGGCCCCGGCATCGAGGGTGTCGGCGATGTGGAGCTCTACGCTGTCGCCTTCATCGCGCATTGATTCCGCGAGAACAGAGGCGATACCTCCCTGGGCCCATGCGGTATTAGAATCAAGTAATGAACCTTTTGTTAGACAAATGACCTTGCCGTGTTTTGCTGCACGAATCGCTAAGGAAAGACCGGCGATACCAGAGCCGATGATGAGAAAGTCAGCAGTCACAGTGCATACGAATGAGAACGATCAATCCTCTTCAAACTTACGTTCGATAAGATCAACAATGGAGGCCATAGCAGCTTCTTCGTCAGAGCCATCTACCGATACAGTGATCACAGAGCCATAACCAGCAGCGAGCATCATCAGACCCATGATGCTTTTTCCTTCGACTTCCTCACCATCTTTCTCCACTCGGATGTCGCATGTGAAGCGATTGGCGGTTTTGACAAATTGCGCCGCAGGGCGAGCGTGAATGCCAAGTTTATTTTTGATCGTGAGTTCTCGAGTGATGGCCATGTGCTTGGGCGGATTAAAAACAAATATCATTGAGATGGAAAGCGAAATTTTCATCATCTTGGTAGCTCAGCGCTTTTGATCAATTTTACTAGCAGAGAGTCTTCATTTCTTTTAAATATGAATGACTAGGACAGTCCATTATTTCCTAATAATCTTGACAAACGCCGCAAGCCTGTCACGTATTGCTGTGACTATGAAATTACCATTGATTGGATTATTGAGTATGAGTTTGTTTGCAAGCGCGCATCCAGAGGCTGGCACAGAGCCAGGGAAAGACATGAACCAACCGGTCATGACCGGTAACGGATTGTGGCGTTTTGAAACTGTCCCAGGTTGGGGTGCTTTGCCTGATGGCAAAGATCTTGGACCTACTCACGGCAGTGTGCTTTCAGGGGCTGATGGCAGAATTTATTTTAGTTCTGATTCACCGTTGTCGATCATTGTCTATGAGGCCGATGGCAAATTTGTAAAAACCATCGCCCCTGAGTGCTCTGGTTTCCATGCGCTTTGCTTACGCACAGAAAATGGCAAAGAAGTCATCTACGGCGCGCAGTTGGCCAAAGGTCGTGTTTGCAAAATCGATACAGATGGCAAACTTTTGTTAGAAATTCCGAACGCTTCCACAGGCGAAGTGAAAGGTGGTTGGAAAGGTCTTACTGCCGTCACCAGTGCTCCCGATGGTTCGATCTTCGCGGCCACTGGTTACGGTGCGCAATTCATTCATAAATTCGATGCCACTGGCAAATGGATCACCACTTTTGGTGGCCCTGGAAAAGGTGACGGTCAATTCAATACCTGCCATGGACTAGCGATTGATACTCGTTTTGGTGATCCACGTTTGTTGGTCGCCGATCGCGCCAATCGTCGTTTGGTGCACATGGATTTGGATGGAAAATTCATCGGCGTTCATGCGAAAGGCTTGCGCATGCCGTGCATGATGGACATTCAAGGTGACTTCTGTGCGGTGGCTGAGCTTGAAGCTCGGGTGACGATTCTCGATAAAGACGGTAACCCTGTTGCCTTCGTTGGTGATAATCCAAACAAAGCTCAGTGGGCCAAATTTCCTACGCCTAAAAAAGATTGGAAACCAGGTATTTTCACTGCTCCTCATGGATTATGCTTTGATAAAACCGGCAATCTTTATGTGCAAGACTGGAATGTTTCTGGTCGTGTCACGAAGTTGGTGAAACAATAATCTGCGTATTTTTTCTCGCAAATTAGGCACTTCCCTGCATGGGTAGTGCCTTTTTTGTTTGTTCTTAGTTGTCTTTGCTTGGTATCCAGTTATGATGCGCGCAGTTGCAATGAACGTATTTGGGATAGGGATTGATGTGGTTGAGGTAGGACGAATCGCATCATCGATTGGTGAATTCGGCGATCGTTTTGTCAGCAAGATATTTACCGCATCCGAGCGTCAGTACTGCGAACAACGGGCGCGTCCCGAATTGCACTTCGCCGCTCGTTTTGCAGCGAAAGAAGCAGTAGCAAAAGCGCTAGGAACTGGTATTGGTAAAGAACTGGGTTGGCTCGATATGGAGATCATTCGCGGGGAAAATGGTGAACCATCATTGCTTATGACTGGGGCAGGGAAAGAATTCTGCGAACGACATCAGATCACAGAAATCAAAATCAGCCTGACCCATGCGAAAGAATACGCCGCAGCAAATGCGGTGGCCTTAGTCTCGACGAAGAATATCGCCTAGCAGAATCGTAAAATTTCCTCATTATTTTTTTGACCAATCGAAGCATTTTTCTCTATCATGCGTTTCGTAATGAAATGTCCTAGATGCGTGCAAAAAATTCACCGAGGAGCGGAATCATGCCCGCTCTGTGGATTTTGCTTAAGCATCTGCGATGAGGAGTTTGGCAGCGATGAAGTATCGGTGAAAATGCTAACCGACGCCGCTGGTTTGCTACGTAACAAAGAGCGTGGTAAGGTGCAAGATGCCATCAATCATTTCTGTCAGCGTTTCCCTCAGTTATTTTTTGCGGTCTATACTGGCGGCTTTCGTGAATCGGCTAAGTTGCGTCAATTTGGATTTTGGTTGCTCAATCATGGTGCATTTGAAGACGTCCCACTTGAGCGTCCCAACGCCGCAGGAATCATTCTGGTGATGGATGTAGAAGGTAAAGCAGCGGGACTAACTTATGGATATTTGTTAGATCCATATTTGGATGAGGAAGATACCTTTACGTGCCTCAGCAAAGCTCATCCTTATTGGATCGAGCGTCGATCCGCTGAGGGAATCATCGTGGTGTTGCGCACGATGGAAAAGCTATTGATCCGTAAAAGTCGTCATGCGAAAAGCGATCCAGAACGTTATGAGAGAAAAGTTTCCCCGCCACCACAAGTAGGTGATTTGGTAAAACGCATCCGTTCTGGTCATTCACTAGGACGAGTGAAAGAGGATGAGAAGGAGGTAGAACGATGAAGCGCTATGCTCTGCTAGCGTTTTTGTTCATGTCTCCGTGGAGCATTGCCGACGACGATACCTACGAAGCCTTGCCGCAGTGGTCAGAGGAGGATTTGCAGCGTATATCGAAAGGTGAGGCATTGATTTCTGATTCCCTATTTCGTTTGCAAGAAGGCTCTGATCAAGGAACTCAAGATAACGAAGCGCTCGTATTACCAGAGCCTGGCCCTGATAGCTTGACGATCGTACCAGCGACAGAAATTTTAGAAGAAGATTTGGTCAAATACTTCGGGCAAAAGGCGGATTCATTTTTGTTAGATCCGCAGCAATTGCTGACGCAACAAGAATCGAATGATCGTCTAGCGTTTCTCAACTATCACGCGAGTGATTCAAAGGTTGATTTTTATGTTTATCTTTTTGATGAACAGCAAGAAATCCCATCGATCTTTCAAGTAGATGAACTCCTAGCAAAGTATTACAGCAGTGATCGCCCAGCACTTATCTTATTTTATTTCCTAGGTGCTCCACAGCGCTCAGAAATTCATCTTAGTCCTAAGTTAATGGTTTCTGTTGGTGAGGCGGAACGTGAGCGAGCTTTGCAAAGTTCCATCAACCAAGCGATCGTGAAAAGTCAGGCATCTGATCAACTTGATGGCTTTTGCGTGCAGATGTCGATTCGTATCTATTGGATGGAAAAAGCCATGGAGTCGGGAGTGATTGCGCCTGTTACGCCAGTTGATACGTTGACGAAAAAGAAAAATTTACCCGAAACTAATGAAAAAATGAAAGCCCTGTCGCTATGGTTTATGCAATGGCGATTGCCTCTAGCGTTTGGTTTTTTTGTTAGTGGGGTGGCCATTGTTTTCACATGGATACGTAAAAAAAGAGAGAAATTTACTTTCGCCGAATTTGATGTGGCATGCCGACTAGGTGGCCCGCATGCTGCAGGGGTAGGCGCGGTCATTTCTTACGCTAGTGCAAAACTTCCTCCTACGATGCAGCGAGAACAGGTGCCTGATTACTTGCGACGCATGTGATACGTAGAAAAAATCGATGAACGCAGACGAAAAAAATGATGAGCTAACCATGCGGCCAATAGGCTATGTGCGAACGCAGAAATCGTTGAAGTTTGAAGCATTGCATCAGCCAGATGAAGAGATCGAGGAGCAGAGCGTTTTAGAGTTATTGCCTGGCGAAGAATACCGTCGTGCCTTGCAGGATGTGGAGGGCTTTTCTCGAATTTGGTTGATCTGGTGGTTCCATCGCAATAGCAGTTGGCGATCATTGGTACTGCCGCCGCGTGGTCCTGCGCATCGAAGAGGTGTTTTTGCAACACGATCGCCCCATCGTCCTAATCCACTGGGAATCACTCCGGTCAAATTACTTTCCATCAAAGGCAATCAGTTATTTCTCGGTGCCTGTGATTTAGTAGATGGCACTCCCGTGTTTGACATCAAGCCCTACATTCCGCAATACGATGCGTTTCCCGACGAAAGTGCTGGGTGGTTAGATGAAGTCGATGCGTGGATGAAGCTCGAGCCTAGTTACCAAGTGCTTTACTCTACTTTGGCTACTGCGCAAAAGACTTGGTTGTCAGAACAATGGGCGATTCATTTTTCTGTTAGAATGGAAGAATTGTTAGAACGTGATCCCACTCCGCATCGGACTCGCAGAATTCGTCGCAGGAAATCAGGGCTTCACGAAATTGGTTGTGGCGCGTGGCGTGCCGTTTTCAACATTGTCGGGAAACAAGTCATCATCGATTCGATAGAGCCAGGGTTTCCGCTGCGTTTGTTATGCGGTGAATATTCGCAAGAAATACCTGACTGTGATGCGCAACGAGACTATCTAACGATCTGGCCAGCAGCAGAAGTTGCCGATTGAAGCGTGGCGATGATTTCGCGCTGCACCCGTGGTGCATGCATCACAAGTGGATGAGCAGGCACCCAAATACGATGATTTTCTGCGAGATCCCAATGCGAGCTAGTAGAAGGAAGTATGATCAAATCTAATGGAGTGCGGTATGACAAAATGCGTATTCCTTGGAGACGATTAGAGGTTTTTTCTAAATTTTGCAAAAATTCACTGCCGGGGCGCATTTGAATGGCCCCAGTTCCTGGATAGCAATAAGCAGCATTGGTGCCGTGATGAGGAGTTGCGAGCGTGATCAGAGTTTTGCACTTTTTGGCTCCGCCAAGCTCTTGTAGGTAATAGCGTGATACTAGCCCTCCCATACTGTGGGCGACGATATGAACTTCCGCATTATCTCCCCATTTGGCATTGATTTCGCGGTCGAGTTGTTGCGCCAATACATCAATGCCGCTGCGGGCATCGGCCGGTTTCAAGGAGGGAATTAGGCAGTCAAAACCTTGTGCTTGCAGTTTTTTCTGCATGGGTAAAAAACTATAGCCTTTTTGAAAAATTCCGTGAACCAAGACCACATACGCTTTAGCAGGAATGGTTTCTGCAAGCGTTTGTTTAATCGTTAAGGTTGATCCGAGCACCAGAGGAATGATAAATTTTCTCATAAGTTGGTGAACGAACATAGCATGAATATTGAATATTACGAATTCTTATTTGACGATGTATTTCATGGATGATAGGAAACGCGCACATGAAAACGACATTTCTTACTATCGGGATTGCCATCATCTCAGTGACATCTGTTTTAGCCACTGGTTTTAGCGAGCGAAAATTGGATAGCGCGAAAAAATTTGCGGAAAGGACTGAGAAGCTCATCGCGTTTGTATTTTATCAAGCCTATGATGAAAATAGCATTGATAGGAATCACACTGCCAACGTTGATGCCGCGAATAACGGTGCCAAACGAGCCATACCGCGTGCTGATGCTCTCGAGGTAGAAATTTTCAAAGGAGACAAAGAAACGGACAAGATTCCTGCATGTGTATCCAAAACAGGAAAAACGCCGCGAGTCATCATTACTGATGCCAAGTGCGAAAATGTTATTGCCTCTTATGAGGGTGTTCCGAACAGAGAAACCCTGAAAGCTGTAGAAGAAAAAGTCACTGCTGCCCGCAATCTCATGAAAGCAGCTGTTGAAGAAAAGAAATAATCCGCGCTGATCATTTTCTAGAAAAAAGAGCGAGCCATGCGGTTCGCTTTTTTTTCGTTAGAAGCTCCAGACCAAAGGAATAATGATTGAGGCAAGCACCCACGAGATGATGTTCATGGGTAAGCCTACACGAATAAAATCACTAAAGCGATAGCCACCAGGCCCATAGATCATCATGTGAGTTTGATAACCCATCGGTAACATAAAGGCCGTGGAGGCTCCGATGCAAATGCCAATGATAAACGGTGTGTGACTCAGGTGAAGGGTGCTGGCAAGATTGATCACGATGGGCACCATCATCAATGCTGTCGCATTATTGGACAGAACTTCGGTGAGTGCAATTGTCAGCAAAATAATCACCGATAGCGCAAGATAAGGCAATACTTCAGGCGAAGCCACCGATTTGGTAAAATTAACAAACCCTTCCGCTAGCCATTTGGCGGTTCCTGTGGATTCCATCGCCATTCCCAGCGCAAGCATGCCGTAGAGCATAAAGATGATCGGCCAATCAACGCCAGCGTAGGCTTCACGAGTACTGATCAAGCGCATCCACAAAATCGCCACCGCGCCGATCAAGCTGGCAATATGCATCGGCACGATTGGATTAAAAATCGTAACACTGATCACGACAAGCAAAAGGATCACCCAGCACAGTGTTGCTTTAGAATAGAGTCCTGGCGGGGGAGATGTGACAGCGCTATCGGTCAAGACGAAATTATGACTATCCTTGAGCGTTTTTAAGTTATTTCGGGGTGTGAGCACGAGTAATGTATCACCATTATCGAGTTCCGTGGTGGCGAGCTTTTCGGTAATGTTTTTGCCATTGCGGTGCACGGCGAGCACGACCGAATTATAGCGCTGGCGGAAATCAGCAGTGGCAAGGGTTTGACTGACCATTTCTGATTCATCAGTGATCACCAATTCTGTTACAACGCCTTCAATTTTTGAAAGAGTTTGGATATCGAGATCTGGTAAGAGTTCTTCTGCAGTATCGGTTTTATTGCGACGCCCATGAACGCCGATAAGGAAACGATCGTTCGCCTCGATGATCAATTCATTGACAGGCGTCATTAGTCGCTCGCCGTTACGACGAATTTCCATCAAATGGATGCCAGTCTTCGGGTTGAATAATGGACTGGAGAGCAAACTACTGCCGATTAACGGAGATTTTTTTCCTACAAGAATATGAAACAATGGGGTCGTGCGCTGTTTGTCATCTAATACGCCCATGACAGATGTTCGGTTAGGCAATAATTTAGGACCGAGCATTGTCAGGTAAATAATCCCAGCAATGCTCAAGGGTACGCCAACGGCAGCAAGTTCAAACATGCTCAGTGGAGGCAGTCCTTTGGCCTTGATCGCACCGCTGACCACAATATTGGTAGAGGTGCCAATGAGTGTGCAGCAACCACCGAAAATCGATGCGTAAGAAATGGGAATAAGCAGTTTTGACGATGGTATCTCCTTCGATCTAGCCAATCCGAGAGCTACTGGCAACATGATCGCTACGATAGCGGTATTGTTCATGAAGGCGCTAAAAAATGCCGTGACTATGCATAAAAGAAGCAAGGTGGAGCGCAGTCCTCCTTTGGTGACTTTTTGAATCAATCCAGAGATTTGCAATACGCCTCCCGTTTTTTCTAAGGCGGTGCCGATCACAAAAAGTGCGCCAATAGTTAGCGGGGCCTCGTTCTTAAAGACTGTAAGCACGTCGTTTTTATCAACCAAGCCAAGAATGACCGTTGCACATAAGAGCGTCAGTGCGATCAAATCTGCGGGCGCAATCTCTTTGACAAAAGCATAAAGAGTCAACGCGATCAGGACTAGCGTTATGATGATTTTTATGTCCATGTCGGCGCTGCAATAGCCTGTTTCATGCTATACCGCAAGCTTGGTTTTTGTAGATATGGACAAAGTTGCTCACAGCATTTCTAGCCCGCGCATCGTTCCTGTTGAGCTAGCAAACTTTGTTGCTTCAACTCCCATGCGTTGCAGCATCGACACAAAGAGATTTGGCAGCGGATAGTTGCGTTCTTTATCGAAAACAAGGTGCTGACCGTGCCGAAATCCGCCGCCTGCAAGAAGTGTTGGCAAGTTGGTGGTGACGTGGGTGTTGGCATTTCCGAGGTTGCTGCCGTAAAGAATCATCGTCCTGTCGAATAGAGTATCTCCAGCTTCGCCCACAGCTTTCAACTGTGTGAAAAGATCCGCGAGTAATTTCATGTGCCACTCATCAATCGTCTTGAGCTGTTTCAGTTTGGCTTCGGATTTTCCATGATGCGACAGACTGTGGTAACCATCCGACATCGTCTGGCCATTCACGTCGATCACGGGCGAGTTCACACTGTCTAACATAAGGGTCACGCTGCGGGTGGAATCTGTCTCAAATGCCAATCTAGCCATATCATACATCAGCTTCACCTTCTGCATGTATTCGCGGGGATCTGTTGGGTCGAGTGGCGGAGCTGCTGCCACCTTTGGCTTGGGCTTGTCACTCCAGTCGCGCGACATGTGGAGTCTTTCTTCTAAGTCTCTCACGCTGGTGAAATACTGGTCCAGTCGTTCCTGGTCTTTTGAACCGATATTGCGCTGTAAATCTTTTGCTTGTCCAGCAACGGTGTCTAAAATACTTTGGCCAAGTTCTAGTTTCCGAACTTGCGCCGCCACCTCCGTGGGAGTTCCTTGCATGAAGAGCTGCTTAAAGACGTCCGATGCCTTTTCCTCGCAAGGGATCAATACCCCAGATCCCGTCCACGAGAGACTTCGCTGCCCGCGAGATACATTTACGCCAAGTGTAAGAGAAGGGAATCGCGTGAGATGACCGATGCGTTCGGCAAGATATTGATCGAGAGAAATTGTATTGCGGAATCCTCCACTGCCAGGATGCGGGGCTGCAGTAAGAAAACAGTTGTCCGCAGGATGTCCGCCATCGACATCGGGATGCGAGACACCGCTGAAAACGCTAAAGCCCTCGCGATGCTCACGTAGCATTTCTAGATAAGGGGAGAGCTTATAATTTCGGCCCGCTTCACTAGGAAAAAACTGATCTGGCACCAGACCAAGATTATTACAAATGCCTAACATACGCCGTGGCTTAATCTCGACAGTGGTTGTGCGGGAAAAGGCGGGGAGCATTGCTTCTAACAAAGGAAGCCCGAGCGCAATGCCGGTTCCTCGCAGAAAACGACGGCGGGAAAGGTGGCGCTGAACGGATATGTATGGGGCATTCATATTAGTAAATCGATTAGGGGAAATTTATTTATGGAGAAAAAGCGGGCTTTGAACGATGGCATGAATCAAACGACGCACACCATACTGGCTGCTGCGTGCTTCAGTCAGTATCGCCTGCAAAGCTGGGCGGTCGGAGAAACGCACCGGAGCACCGGTCGCATAAACGATCAATTGCGTGGCGAGATTTTGCGCAATTTTTTCTTCATCTTGTGATAGCAGTTTTTTTAAACTCTTGACGTCCGAAAAAGTCCGACCGTCTGGCAGCGTTCCGCTGGGGTCCACCGGCTGGCCAGGACGAAATTCAAAAGGCTGACCGTTTTTGCCAAAGCCTTTGACCTTTTCTCCGCCGCCCAGGGCCCGGTAATGATCGCGCCATCCGCCCATCACATCGAAACTTTCTAGTGCGAATCCTGCTGGGTCAATTTTGTCATGACAAGATGCGCACGAGGCTTGCGAGCGATGCAGTTCAAGCTGCTGACGGATCGTAGTCGCGCCGCGAATGTCTGGCTCTACTGCTGGCACTCCAGCGGGTGGGGGTGGCACGCGGACGCCTAGTAATCGCTCGGCGACCCATACTCCTCGCAGCACAGGTGAGGTAGTAGTGCCGTTGGATGAGACCTTTAACACAATCGCTTGCGTCATCAGCCCGCCCCGCGGATTCCCTAGAGGCACGGCCACCTTACGAAAGGCGGTTCCCGTAACGCCAGGAATTTCATACAACTCCGCCAAACGCTCATTGATAATGATGAAATCAGAATCCACCAAATTCCGCGCCGGGAGATCGCTTTTGATGAGTTCTGCAAAAAACAATCGCGATTCCTGCTGTGCAGATTCTCCTACATAATCATCCAAATAGTAATCGGGATACAAAATACTGTCAGGCGAAGTCGCCGACATTTTGCGCAAGTCCAGCCAGTAGTCGAGAAACGCTTCTACAAAGCGCGCGGCCTGCGGAGAATTTAACAATCGATCCGTCTGTTCTCGCAGCACGGTTGGATCGTGCATTTTTCCCTGCGCCGCTAGTTCGCGTAATGGAGCATCCGGGACAGAATTTGTAAGAAATGATGCCAGCCTATCCGCTAAATCTCTGTCGGGGAGAAGACCCGGCGTTTCATGCCAATAGAGAAATTCTGGTGAACAAAGCACTGCTGTATAGCCCGCGAGCATGGCTTCGGTGAAACTGCTACCCGTTTCCATGGCATGGCGGATGACTGGAAGAAAACGTCCCGCCTGATTTGCTGCCTCGGCATGTCGGTAGGCTTTGGTTAGGAAATTTCGTAATAACTTCTCCGCGGCAACTTCTGGCTTGTTCGAAATTACCTCCACCGGCACATCCGCTTTCCCCGAGGACTTCAGCGGCAAATCGCCGAACAATAATCGATGTCCAGTTGTTGGCCATTGATCGAAGATTGGTCCTTCCACTTCTAGCCAACGGAAGCACACTCCTGGCTGTCCTTCCGGTGTCGCCAACGGGTTGTGCCAATTTGGTGGGCGTGAGCGAAATAACCGCACTGCGTCTGGTCTGATTTGCTCACCTGCTTGCAGCCACACGTCTAGTTCATTCACTCCCGGTTCGACCTCGGCATCGAAGTTTCCCAGTGGGCGCAGCATTTGTGGCGGCATCACGCCGTAGACGGTGATCGGTTCTGACCTATGGCCTTGCGATACATTGTCCAGATCAGGCCGCCACCACATTTTCCCTTTGTCTGCTCCTACCCAAAGGGAATGCGACATGATACGTAGCTTGTAATGACCAGCCACCGGAGCTCTAAATTTACTCCATTGCGGTTGCAACGGTTCATAGCTGCTCGCTACCATTCCCACGCCTTCTATTTCTTTCAAATCTGGCTTGTCCCGTCCTACCGTCATTGGCGCGGTGAACGCCCGAACTTGCGGTTGCGGCGCAAAACCTAAGACCGGAAAAGTGGCTCGCTCGGGGCTGCGGTTAAATTCTCCAAACTTCATTTTTTTCGTCCAATTGTCATCCTCACGAGTGTAAAATCGCTTCGTGGTCGACGCTGGTCGGATCGCCCCAGTAGCCATCACCTCACGCAACACAGCATCGGCCGATTGTAGATAGCGGGCCATCTGCACGTGTGATACATCCAGCGATTCGCCGATCCGATTAAAGCGGAACGATTCTCCATCCTCTGGTAATCGATCCCGCACCAGTAACCACGGAGCATCGAAAAGATCCCTCAGTGCATTTTCATATTCATAACGGTTCATTCGCCGCTCGGTGGTCCGACCATTTTTCTCAGTCAAGGCCTGTTCCGCTTTGGTCAACGTAGTTGAGATTGCCCCCAAAAAAGCACTGCGCTCTGCGGCTTCGGGTTGCGGCTTTTTCTTGGGCGGCATCTCTCCCGCCGCCACCCGGTCATGGATCTTGACCCATTGCGCGAAGTTTTTTGCATCCTGCCAATTTTGCCCCAGTGCTTCCAAATTTAAGCCCCCTTTTTTGGTCTCCGCATCATGACAGTCGAGACAGTGGGACTCAAAAAATGCGGACGTTTTAATTTCTTCCGCCTTTAACGAATATCCTAGGCAAAAACTGCCAACCATCACGCGGAAATATTTTTTCAGCATATTCATCGTAAGCGGGCAGGGGAGTTCTTGCCTTTGTTCCAGTATCTCGGGCAATTTCTGAATGGGATTGTTAATGGCATCATTGCTTGAAATCGATTTCGTCGCATGAGTGATTAGTGCTAGCGCGACAAACTACTACGTGACCTACGAAATGGATCTTTCTGTTTTTATGAGTCTTCAGGGCAAGATTTCTGGATGAATTGCCACTAGCTGGATGCACTTAGAAGCGACGGAAATCGTAGATTACGCCAAGACGTGCGGAATAACTCACTGCTTCAGCATCACACTAATACCTAGCGAGGCTAAGTTGGCAAAGATCTATCGTCGCACTAACAAAAAAACCTCCTGCGCGAAGGGTGCGCAGGAGGTTTGAAATATTTTTAGCTATTGCTTATTAGTAAGCTACCCGCATTGACGAACCGGAGTAAAGTACACGGACGCGCTGACCCGTACTGAAACCTGAAGGATTTTTGGGGTTTTCTTCCTGCACCACGGCGACTGAACTACCGCTGTCGAGACGAACAGTAATTTCTATGCCTTGGCGAGAACTAACAGATTGTTGCACGTTGGAAGCGATCACGCTACCTAGTAATGCGCCACCTACTGCTCCTGCAGTGTTAGAGGCGCGACCATTGCCGATGTTACTGCCCAAAGCGCCACCAGCCAAGCCACCCAAAAGAGCGCCTCCTTGATTCCCGCCTTCAATTTTCACATAACGAATGTTGGTGATTCGGCCTGATTGCACAGACTGACCGCTGCGAGCTTCACTGCGAGAATAAACATCACCTGACAGGCTGTCTTGAGCGCAAGATGCCAACAATCCGAGAATGGGAACCAATAAAATTAATTTGATTTTCATAGCAGCACGACGTTAACTAATTCAGTTGCTAGGTCAAGCATCCATTTAGAAAAAACTTTTCCAGCAGAACGATTTTTTTTACCCTCATGTCTTGCCAAACGAGAAGAAATGGGTAATCTCCGCCGTCCGGTGTTGGCACACTCATTGCTCACTGGCAGTTTCAGCATATTTTTTTCATGAATACTATCCGCACATTTACGACAGGTTCCGGAACGGAAGGGAAATTTTTCTCGCTCCCAGCACTAGCAGAACAAGGGTATCCAGGGCTGTCACGTTTGCCCATTTCGATCCGCATTGTGCTGGAAAGTTTATTGCGCAATAATGATGGTCTCAAAGTTACCGATAAAGATGTGGCTAATCTAGCTGGCTATCAAGCGAAGTCACCTGGCGATTATGAAATCCCATTCGTGGTAGCGCGTATTGTGTTGCAAGATTTCACCGGTGTGCCGTTGTTGGTTGATCTGGCCGCGATGCGCTCGGCGGTGGATCGTATGGGACGCGATGCGAAAATGATTGAGCCATTGGTTCCTGTTGACCTCGTCGTGGATCACTCCGTGCAGGTTGATTATGCTGGCACGGGGGATTCGCTATCACGCAATCTTGACCTTGAGTTCCATCGCAATCGTGAGCGTTACGAATTCTTAAAATGGGGTGAACAAGCATTTGATACCTTTAAAGTAGTGCCTCCAGGCATTGGAATCGTGCACCAAGTGAATTTGGAATATTTGGCAAAATGTGTCTTGGATAAAAATGGGGTGTATTATCCCGATACCTTAGTTGGCACCGATTCTCACACCACCATGATCAATGGTCTAGGTGTGGTGGCATGGGGCGTGGGTGGCATCGAAGCGGAAGCAGGCATGCTGGGCCAACCAGTAACTTTCCTTGTGCCTGAAGTGGTGGGCGTTTACCTTACAGGTGAACTTTCTGCAGGTGTTACAGCTACTGATTTGGTGCTGCGTGTGACGGAAATGCTGCGCAAAACGAAAGTCGTTGGAAAATTTGTCGAGTTCTACGGACCAGGAGCTAAGGCATTGAGTCTGCCTGACCGTGCGACGATTGCCAACATGGCACCCGAATACGGTGCAACGATGGGATTCTTTGGCGTTGATGAAATCACCACCGGATATTTGCGTGGCACAGGTCGCAGTGAGGAGCTTTGCACGACGGTAGAAAACTACTACAAAGCGCAAGGATTATGGGGAATTCCCGCAGACAAATCAGCGTTGGATTTTTCTCAAATTGTCGATCTTGATATTTCCACAGTGAAACCAGGTCTTGCGGGACCGAAACGTCCGCAGGATCGCATCGATCTAGATTCTCTCAAAGAAAAATGGAGCGAGCTTCTCGTAGGACCCACCCCTGATGGCTATGCAAAAACTGAATCCAAAACAGCCACCGTAGTTGTGGACAGCAAGGACGGCATTACTGATACCATCACGCACGGCTCAGTGCTGATCGCTGCAATCACTAGCTGCACCAATACTTCCAACCCTAGTGTCATGCTCGCCGCAGGATTGCTTGCTAAGAAAGCCAATGCACTCGGATTAAAAATCAAACCATCGGTGAAGACATCGCTTGGACCAGGATCACGCGTGGTGACGGATTACTTGAATAAAACTGGCCTGCAAGCTGAGTTGGATCAATTAGGCTTTCAGACCGTTGGTTATGGCTGCACTACCTGCATCGGCAACTCGGGCCCTCTTGATAAAGGAATTGAAGATGTGGTTAAATCGGAGGACATCGTCGCCGCTTCGGTTCTCTCGGGTAACCGAAATTTCGAAGCGCGTGTGCATCAATCCATCAAAGCCAACTTCCTGATGTCGCCTCCCTTGGTGGTGGCTTTTGCACTAGCGGGCACGGTTGATATTGATCTCACAAAAGATCCGTTAGGCACTTCCGCCGATGGCCAACCAGTATATCTTGCCGATATTTGGCCAACCAGCAAAGAAATCGAAGACGCGATGAATGCCTCGCTCAGACCCGATGTGTTTCAGCGCCTTTACACGGGCTTTGCTGACCAAAATCCGAAATGGAATAGCATCAAATCTTCCACCGGAAATGTCTATGAATGGGATCGTCAATCGACCTACATTCAAGAGCCACCGTTTTTCGATGCATTCACTCCTACGCCGCGCGATATCGAGGAAATCATCGATGCTCGCCCGCTCGGAATTTTCGGCGACAGTGTGACCACTGACCATATTTCGCCTGCCGGAGCTATCAAAAAAGACAGCCCCGCGGGACGTTACCTTGGGGAAAATGGCGTAGAATTTGCCGATTTTAACTCTTATGGCTCACGTCGCGGCAATGACCGAGTGATGACTCGTGGCACTTTTGCCAACGTGCGCATCAAGAACCTCATGGTCCCAGGTGTTGAAGGTGGCGTGACAAAATGCGCGGGTGAAACAGTGGCGATCTTTGATGCCGCAGAAACGTATGCCAAAACCAACGCTCCACTGATCGTCATCGGTGGTGAAGATTACGGCATGGGATCGAGTCGAGATTGGGCCGCCAAGGGAACTAGTTTGTTAGGTGTCAAAGCCGTAGTGACAAAATCATTCGAGCGTATTCATCGCAGTAACCTCGTGGGAATGGGCGTATTGCCCTGCAATTTCATCAATAAAGAAGATTACGATCGCGTCAAAGATCTTGTCGATGCAACCTTCAGCCTGCTCGGGATCAGCAATGATATTAAGCCGCAAAGCCAGGCGACATTATTGGTGAAAAAAGCTGATGGAACAAGCTTTGAGGTGCCCGTGCAAGTTCGTCTGGACACCCCAGTGGAGATTGACTACTACCGCGCTGGCGGCATTCTTCCTTATGTTCTTGGTCAGATCATTGCCTAATAGACTCTTGCACGGTAAATATTTCATTGGCTTAGTTTTTATTGCATCGCTGACTTTTTTTAGCCATGCGCAAAAGCAGTTAGTTGTATTGAAAGATTGTATCTATGTGCCCACTGAGTGGAACGATGGAGATAGTTTTCGGGTAAAAGACGGCGATGGCAAGGAAATGACTGTGCGCCTCTATGGTGCGGATTGCCTCGAAACAAAAAACGATAAGGATAGTGATGCGCAGCGTCTTTTAGAACAACGGCGCTATTTCGGGATCTCTGAAAAACCGCCCACTTTTGCCATGGAGTGGGGAAAGCAAGCCACTAAGATAACAGCAACTGCACTTACGGAAAAGTTCACCATCATCACCAGTTTTGCCGATGCTCGGGGAGATGCGAATTTTTCTCGTGTCTATGCCTTCATCAAAACGAAAAACGGTGAAGACTTGAGCGAATTGTTAGTCAAAAAAGGCTATGCACGAGCCTATGGAGTCTATCGCGCTAACATCGATGGTGTTTCCCAAGATGAATTGCGTGAACGCATGAAGGATTTAGAAATTCAAGCATTGCAGAACAAGCAGGGGATATGGGGGGCTACCAATTGGCAAAAATTGCCAGAAGAGCGTAAAGAGCGACGCAAAGATATTGCCGATTTGGAGGAGGCGAAAGGGAATTTGCCCGCAATGACTGATGGTGTAAAACTTGATGTCAATACAGCAACGCGTGATGAATTGATGTCGATCAAAGGTATAGGGGAAGTGACGGCCAATAGCATCATCGAGGCACGCCCCTATGAAAAAATCGAAGAGTTACATGAGGTAACTGGTATTGGTGATGTCACTTATAAAAAATTGTTAGAATTTCTTGAAGTTAAGAAAAAATAGCCATAGCAAGGATTTATCATTGATATAGCAACGAGAAAGTAATTTTTCATGGGTGTGACATTTGTTGTCACAAAACACATTTTTTTTCCTTGACGCTCAAAGGGATAGGTCCTAAATATGGGCTTGTTCACAAGCTTATGAGTAGCAATAAGTCCAACCCACTTTCAGGAAATAACCGTTTTCAAACGAAATCACGCCATTATCATCATCGCACGAAAGTTGAAGATGGCTCGTGGGATAACTGGATTGGCGACAAAACTAAAAGTCCGTTTCGGCAAAAGTTTGAGAAGTCGTTTGTGACCATTTCTGTGCTACTTGTCGGACTTGGCTTAATTGCTGCCGCATTTGCTGTAAGTTACGTGGTTTTGCAGAAGGTTATCCCGATGATTTCAAAATAATCACTCCTGCTTTGACAACTGTGTGATTTTTGTCTAGATTGCGCCCCCGCACGCAACCAGGCGGGATATACGCACATGGGCAAAAGCCTTTTTCAAAAAGTTTGGGATTCACATTCGGTCGGCACTCTTGCAGACGGTAGGACGCAGCTCTTTATCGGTACGCATTTGATTCATGAAGTTACCTCGCCGCAAGCATTTGGCATGCTGCGCGATCTTGGGTTGAAGGTGAAATATCCTTCGCGCACTTTTGCAACCGTGGATCATATTGTTCCCACGATCAATCAAGATGCTCCGCAAGATCCGCTCGCAGCAGAAATGATGCAAGCATTGCAGAAAAACTGCGATGACTTTGGCGTTACCTATTTTGACCTGCGTTCAGGGAAACAAGGAATTGTTCACGTTGTAGGACCTGAACAAGGGATTACGCAACCAGGCACCACGATTGCCTGCGGTGACTCGCATACTGCGACTCATGGAGCCTTTGGTGCTATTGCTTTTGGCATCGGCACCACGCAGGTTCGTGATGTTCTCGCCACACAAACGATGGCACTTGAACCGCTCAAAGTGCGTCGAATCGAAGTGACTGGTGACCTTCGTCCTGGAGTCTATGCGAAGGATGTGATCCTTCATATCATTCGCTTGTTAGGCGCGAAAGGTGGTATTGGATATGCTTATGAATATGCAGGAGACTTATTTGATCGCATGTCGATGGAGGAACGCATGACGGTCTGCAATATGTCTATCGAAGGCGGTGCGCGATGCGGATACGTGAATCCTGACGCGAAAACGATTGCCTACTTGAGCGGTCGCCCTTACGTCGACATGAGTGATTTTGATGCGACCGCATTGCGCTGGCTATCATTTGCTTCGGATGCGGATGCTCACTACGATGACATCGTGCGCATCAATGCCAGCGACATCGAACCGACCGTGACGTGGGGTATTTCGCCCGATCATGGCGTGGCGATTTCTGAAAATATTCCTGATCCTGCGCATGCATCATCGGAGATTGACAAACAATCCATCGAAGAAGCGTTAGCCTACATGAAGTTGCCAGCTGGCACTCCGATCAAAGGAGTGAAAATTGACGTTGCTTTCCTTGGTTCATGCACCAACGGCCGCCTCTCTGACTTCCGTGAAGCAGCGAAATATCTCAAAGGCCATCATGTGGCAGCAGGCGTGCAAGCGATTGCCGTTCCTGGCTCGCAGATCGTTGCGATTCAGTGTGAAAAAGAAGGTCTTGATCAAGTATTCCGCGATGCTGGTTTTGAATGGCGCGCGGCGGGATGCTCCATGTGTTTGGCGATGAATCCTGATAAGTTGGTAGGAGATCAACTCTGCGCATCTTCATCTAACAGAAACTTCAAAGGTCGTCAGGGTAGTTCTACTGGTCGCACCGTATTGATGTCGCCCGTTATGGTTGTTGCCGCTGCGGTGAAAGGCTATGTGGCTGATGCCCGTGAGGTATTTGGAATGGATTGATTAAAACGATTAAATAAACAAAGAATATGTCTTTAGAAAAAGTAATAAAAGTAAGTGGTCGCGGCGTATTTGTTCCTGGTGCGGACATTGATACCGATCGCATCATTCCTGCACGTTTCATGAAATGTGTGACTTTCGATGGCCTAGGTGAATTTGCGTTTTATGATGTTCGCTTTGACCCCAGTGGAAATCGCACGAATCATCCGCTCAATGACGCGCGTTTCCAAGGGGCGAGTATTTTGCTTGCTGGTATGAATTTCGGCTGCGGATCTTCCCGTGAACATGCACCGCAATCGTTGCGTAAATACGGGTTTAATGCTGTGATCGCCGAGTCATTTGCCGAGATTTTTAATGGCAACTGCACTACACTCGCCATGCCTTGCGTGGTTGCTAGTGCAGATGACGTGGCGATATTGCGCGCCGCTATCGAAGCGGATCCGCAGATAGAGATCACCATTGATTTAGAAAAATTATTGGTAACTACTTCTGCAGGGCATGAAATTCCTGTTACCATGCCGGATTCAGCCCGTGATTCGCTCACAGCTGGTCGATGGGATCCCATTCAGGAATTGTTAGATAACAACGCCAAGATTGAAGAGCGCGCCAAGGCTCTTGGCTACGTGGCGTAATTGATTTCAAATACAATATGATTCGTCGCACTCATCAAGACCGCGTGATTGCTCCCTCGCTGTTGGCGGCTAATTTTGGTCGTATTCAAGAGGAGACGACACGCGCGATTCGCGCTGGTGCTGATTGGATGCATTTGGATGTGATGGACGGGCATTTCGTCGATAACATTTCCTTTGGTCCAGCAGTGGTGCAGGCCGTTCATGAGAGCAATGATGTTTTTCTTGATGTGCATTTGATGATATCACGGCCAGATCATTATTTATCGCGCTTCATTGCGGCTGGATCTGATCTAATCACTGTTCATGTCGAGGCTGATCACGATGTTTCAGAAACTCTGCGCCGCATTCGTGAGGCTGGCTGTCAAGCGGGGCTGGCACTCAATCCAGCCACGTCGATTTCTGCTGTGGAACCATTTCTCGGACAAATTGATCTGCTATTATGTATGACCGTAGTCCCTGGTTTTGGTGGTCAATCATTTATGCCAGAAGTTTTGCCAAAAATCGAACAAGCAGCTCGCTGGCGCGAGGAAAGGGGCCTTTCTTATCACATTGAAGTAGATGGAGGGATCACTCTTGCCACCGCCGAGCTTGCTTCCCGAGCGGGAGCGAATGTTCTCGTTGCTGGTTCTTCTACGTTTGGCGCAGCAGACATGGCGGCAGCGATCTCAGCGATGAGAAATTGCTAGGTCGATTGCGCGAATTTTTAGGATTAATAAGCGAATTTTGCTTTGCTTTGACCTTTGCTCCTTTATGGGTTAGCGTTTTTCTCGTTCAACAAAAAAAGTAATTGATATGGATCTGACACAAGAAGCTTATGGGACATGGTGCGGCGGGCGTTTCATGCATTATGGAGAAATGCTATCCGAGGAACGCTATATGGATTGTATTCGTCTGGCCTACGATACCGGGTTTCGTACTTTTGTCACCGCAGATGTCTATGGCAATGGGCGCGCTGATGATTTATTAGGGCAAGCACTAGCGGGCTATGAGCGCGATACTTATTGTCTTGTCGGGATGGTTGGACATGACTTTTATGAGGGACAACGCAAGGGGAATTCTGGCTACCCAAGATTTACCGACCCTGAATTACGCGGCGAAGACCAGTATGCGAGTTACCTGCAGATGGCTTGTGAAAAATCGTTAGAGCGCTGCGGCACTAGCCATTTTGACTTGGTGATGCTTCACAATCCTGATGAACGTGGCTACACCAGCGATGCGGTATGGAATGGAATGAAAGCACTGAAAGATCAAGGTCTCACGAAGATGCTAGGCACTGCTCCAGGTCCTGCTAATGGATTCACACTCGATAACATTCACAACATGGAGCGTTTTGGTGAAATCATTGATTGGTCAATGGTGATCCTCAATCCGTTAGAACCTTGGCCTGTAGGACTTGCCTTAAAAGCTTATGAAAAACACGGTGTTCGTGTGTTGACGCGCGTTGTGGATTACGGTGGTGTGTTTACTGATGAATTTAATGCGGATCATCAATTCAAGCCCGGCGATCACCGCACCTATCGTCCCGCTGGCTGGGTGGGGCACGGGATTGAGAAAATGGAAAAAATGCGGCCGATTGCTCAAAAACATGGATTGACGATGTTACAGTTCGCCGCAATTTGGAATCTTTCACAACCTGCAGTCGCTAGCGTCGTGCCGACTTTCCTTCAAGAAACGGGAGAAGGCATGCGTCCGATCGAAGAAAAAATTAGTGAATTCGTGCCGCTGCCTGCTGTTCGTTTGAGCGAAGAAGAAATCGAGATCGTTCGTCAGATTGGTGACAACACCGGTTGCATGATGTTGAAGGGGGCAAGCAAACGCCACTCGATCAGCGAACGAGCTGATGAATGGCCGATGCGTGAAGAGTTGTTAGAAATTGGTCGCCGCTATGGCGTAGGTGAAGAGTGGTAATTATTTCCCCAGTTTACGTAATGGTTTTCTGAAAGGAGCTGGCCCATTCACTACAGGATTCTCTTTTGCTTCGATTTGTAGCTTTGTGAATTTTTCACTGCTAAGAGTCGAACCAATAATCTTCTGCCCGTCCAAGCATTCCACTTTCCATTCTTCAAGTTTTTCCTCAAAGCTTTTGCTGCGAAATTCTATCGTGTTGAGAGTGATTTTCCCTAAATCGATGGTGACTTTTTCGCCAGGCTTCAGAGTTGGAATTTCTTTTTTGGCAAGTCGCTCACTGACCATGCGCTCTTCTTCTCTGATGACTTTGCTGACAAATACTTCTCCCGTAAGGGCAGCGTGTTCAATCAAATTATTAGTGATGTTTTGCACTTCTACGCGAATGGTGAATTCTTTACTTCTGCTTTTTCCACGAACACCAATATTGTTGCTATCGGTCTCTAACAGCTGACGCTTGGCTGTTATCGAAACGAGTGATTTTTCAGTAGTAACAGGTTTCGCAACGTCAGGAGCTTGACCCCATACTGGCGAAAACATCTATAAACAGAGGAATAAAGTTAATTTTTTCATGACACTTTACGAACCATTTTCGAGGTTAGAAGTTGCGGAATTTTTTGATTTTATCCAATTTAGATTGCCAAACGTTGTTTAACGATCTGTGGCGTTGTTAGATTTTCACCAAGTGATAGTTCGATGACATGAAACTTCCCGCCTAAATGGGCTGGATGGGTGAGCGTCTGAAAATTACGAATCAATGCACTATCTGAGGCTGATGTTTCAAGAATCGTCGCGGCATGGCGGGTCAGAAAGAATTCCTGCGGCTCAAAGCGCAGAATCGCGCATTGAAGAGCCTCTGCCACGTGCGCTACTTGGGTGAAATTGACGTGCGCTGTGATGTCGTGTTCTCCGGGATGATCTAAGAAATTTTCCGATGCACGGTGATAACGATAGCAGCGTAATGTGCCCGATGTTCGGTCTGCATGATAGTATTCTGGAGCAGCAAATCCATAATCGATAAATAACAGCCTGCCTGTGCTCATCACCGCTGTGAGTGATGCCATAAAAGCTTGTACATTATCGCGGAATTCAGTGCGGTAGCCGATCGGATAGTCGTTAAGAAGGCTGCATGATGGTAGTGGTCGCAGCGTTTCATGAAATTGCCCGGTTGCTTCATCGGTCTGCACATAGACTTCTTGCCATCCCATCTCGCTTTGCTGAATCAACCGGCATGGTAACGCATCGATGATTTCATTGGCGATAACAAATGTAGGTTGTGGATCGATCCCTGTAACATTGCTCACGCATCTAGCCGTTTTACCAAATCTAGCCAATGCTTGTTGTTGAAATGCAAGGGGAAGCGGCATGGGATCAATCGTTAGGTATTCCACAGTCGCATAGGCTTCAGGAAAATCAGTGGCGAGAGTCTGAAGAATATCGCACGCTAGCGCAGCGTTGTTAGGTCCTGGTTCAACAATCCGCCATGGACCGCTGATTTTTGCTTCACACCACCAGCGAGCAATATAGTGAGCGATGATTCTTCCAAATAGCGGACCACAACTAACACTCGTGAAAAAATCACCACGCTTGCCGATCTGCTGAGGTGTTTGTGCATAGTAACCAAAATCGGGGTGATACAGCGCGTGTGACATATATTCCACAAAAGGCATCGACGCTTTCGTAGCCAAAAATTTCCTCAACGCTGAGGTTGCGTTTCCAGAGAAATCAAAGTAAGAATTGTTGCGCGACATGGCCGGTAGTTGGAACAGTTGGAGAAGAAAGAACGTAAAGAGAAGATTCTACAAGCGCAAAGGCTTTTGGATCGGATTTTTAGGTTTTGGCATTGTGATGGCAGTCGCTAGTTGGATCTTTTGGAACTCCTATAGTGCCCCTTATCGAGATCGCTCTCTGATCTATGATTTGGAGAGAATCAATGACATTGAAGTGCCCAGCATCATCTTGGATCGCAATGGCAAAGAAATCGGTCGGATTTTTGTGGAGAACCGCAGTATGATGGCGTTTCAAGATATACCTAGTAATTTTATCAATGCTCTCAAAGCAGGCGAAGATAGCCGATTTGATAGTCACGATGGTGTCGATTACATCGGGGTTGCCAGAGCTGGTCTCAAAATGATTCGCAATCGCGGAGAAGTCACACAAGGAGCCAGCACCATAACGCAGCAATTAGCGCGTGATGCATTCAGTCTAAAAGCCGAAGCAAAAAAACGTCAAGAATCAGGCTTCCAGCGCAAGATGGTAGAAATGTTTCTTGCCCAGCGCATTGAGCGACGCTACCGCAAGGATGAAATATTAGGCTTTTTTGTGAATCGTACATTTTTGGGTAGTGGCTATTACGGATTGCGTTCCGCTTCGTTAGGATACTTTGGCAAAGAGCCGAAAGATCTAACAATTCCTGAGTGCGCTTCCATTGTTACCATTTTGCGTAACCCTCTTGAATTAAGTCCAAGCAACAATCTCGAGGCCAATCGAAGTGGACGTAACCACGTTATTTGGAGAATGCGTGAGGAAGGTATGATTTCTCATGAAGAAATGGTGTGTTTCCAAGCATTGCCCGTGACGTTACAGCCAAAGCCTTTGCAACGCGGTACAACTCATGTATATGAACTGATCGCGGCCGAAGCTCGTTTGTTAATCGGCGAAGATGCTTTTGCAAAAGGAGGTTTTACCATTCGCACTACCATTTGCAAAGAGGCGCAAGATGCAGCTCAAAATGCGATGGCAGAAACATTTGCTTCTATCGAAGCTCGGCCCGACTATGCTAATCCCAAGTATAAAGAATTCAAAAAAGGCAACCTCCCTCCAGCCTATTTGCAAGGTGCCTTGATGATGATGGTTCATGAAACAGGCGAGGTATTGGCGTATCTCGGAGGGCGTGATTACACTCATTCGCAATACAACTTTATTGAAGAGGGAAAAAAACCGTTAGGCACGGCATTCTTTCCCTTTTTGGTTGCTGCTGGATTTGCCAATGGACAAACTCCTGCTAGCTTGATCGAAGATGAACCAATGGACAATCGCATGATCATGGTCGGCGGTCGCGAGGGGATATTAGGAGAGTGGGGTGCTGAAAACCAACGTCCTACCTTTGAGGGGCATATACCTCCGCGAAAAGCGTTAGAAAAATCTAAAGTTGCTGCGATGGTTCGGTTCGGAACACAGACTGGCTTAGATAAAGTAGCGGAGAGCGCTAAGCGTTTTGGATTTGAAATTCCTGATGGCGAAAAATTACCACGTATGTTGGTGGGTTTTGAGCCGGTTTCGATGTTGCAGGCTGTGTCTGCGATTGCAGCTTTTGGTCGTGGTGGGCAAACAGGCGCTCGTAAAGCCTATTACGTAGAACGTATCGAAGATGGTACAGGCCACGCAATTATGCAGCGTGTGGGACAAGAGCCGCCTCGTTTGCAACCGATCGATGAAGCCAGTGCTTATCAAGTTCACAGTATGCTGCAGGGGACAGTGACGCAAGGAAATTTGAGCAATGCCATGGGTGGGATGAATCCAGCATTTCATGGCGGCGTTAAAACGGGTACGATGCATGATTTTTCTGGATGCTGGAGTTTAGGCTATACGCCACGTGTATCGTGTGGTGTTTGGTGTGGTTTTTTACAAGGGGATAATCGTTCCATTTATGATGGAGCATTTGGCAAGGATCTTGCATTGCCCATTTGGAAGGCCGCGATGAGTGCGCTTGCTAAAGATTACTTACAGGGAGATATTCGCCGTCCAGCTTCTGTGGTCGAGATCGATGTCTGTCGCGTGAGTGGCCAGCGGGCGAGTCAATATTGTTACGAAACAATCGAAGATCCGCAGACGGGTTTACCGAAATTACGCGATGCTCGAAGCAAGGAATTTTTCCGTGTAGGCACTGAGCGAGTCCCAACCTGTGCGATTCATTCGGGTGGCTTGCCCGATGTAAACTCGGGTAAAAATTCAAGCCAAGATGTGGCATCGTTGGATGCCATACCTGTTCGTCCCAAGGAACCAATTTTACTTGGGAAAGATCCTTATCAATCAGAAACTCCTAAGGGTGGCAAAGTGGAAGATGATGAAGCAGAAGAGGGCGCATTTTTCCGAAGCATGGAAAATACGGTTGATACACTCGATCTTGGAGATGAAAAAGCGCAACTTCCATTAGGCAAGCCTACCAAATTGGAGATCGAGGTGGAGTGATCATCCTTCTATAAATGTCATGAGTAACACTGCTACAGAAACAGACACGCGACGTTGGAATGCATTTGTTTGCTCAGATTGCAGGGCCATTTTTCGCGTGCCTTTAGGACATGCCGGCTTAGGTGTTGTTTGCCCCGCTTGTGAACGCATGCTACGCCTGCCGAAAGCCAGTGATTCAATTCCTGAACTTGTTATTCAACAGCAATCAATCACTTCTAAGATCCCAGAAGTACAGGTGGAAGCTCACCAAATCAAGAGAGATGAGCAGCTGGACGAAAGTGAAGTCATAACAGCTAGAAGTGATGAAAATACTGTCGCTAAAACGGAAATGCGCCGTAGAAAAAAGCGTCGTGAATCAAACTACACGGATGTAGAAACGGAATGGCAACAAGGGGCCAATAAGAAAATGTTGCGTTTTGACAAGCCGCGCGCTCCATGGTGGATGTTAGCGGCGGTGGCGGTACTCAGTTTATTGTTGGTGTCTGTTGTAAGTTTACTACTTGTGAATAAAACAAATTCACAGCCTAAGATTTCCGCGCCTGTCTTTAATCCCGATAGCCTATCAACTGTTCCATCGGTAAAGCCAATAATCAAACAAGATTTTAATCTAGCAAAAATCGAAGAGCTAGCAAAAGCATTTATTAACGCAAAGACGGTAAATGAACTATTAGTGCACGTTCGGCAATTGCCTGAAATTGAGCAGAAAATTCGCGACTATTATCAACGTGTTCCCTATACATCCGCTGGGTTCGCTGGATTTGGAGAGCTGTCTGTAGTCGCGGATGATCAAGGCGTAGTGATCGTTAGTTTCCAGACGAAAAATTTTGAAACAAGAGAGCTTTATCTATGTAAAGATGGCGATGAGTATGCGATAGATTGGGAGAGTTGGGTTGGCTGGTCGGCCATGGATTTTGCCGAGTTAAAGATGAACAAACCAACCGCGGCGGTCGAGGTGCGCGTGACTCTTGCTGCGGAATCTTATTACAATTTTGATTTTCCTCCGAATGAAGAATCCCACTGGCAATCTTACCGGTTAATCTACTCTGATGGTGAAAGTATTCTTCATGGCTATGTGGAAAAAGCTACGCCAATCGATAATCAACTGCGTTTGGCACCGGATGAAAAAAGCAAACAGATGACCTTATTGATTAAGTATCGAGAAAACTCCTCAACAAACGATCAAGTCTTGATTGAAAAAATTGTGACCGAAGGTTGGGTCAAATGAGTGAGATATAGAATTAGGGAAGCGCTCTGATCTCCGCGACAGCTTGATTCGCTGGTGTGAAAATCCTTGAAGCCATCAGTTGTATGTCTTCGACAGTCACTGGATCTAGGCGAGCACGAGATTCGGCGGGGGTAATCATTTTTCCTTCAAATAAAATCGATTCTCCTGCCCATGCCATGTGTGATGAGGTGGATTCCAAGGCCACTTTATTCGCGGTGATTGCGATGTTTTTTGCACGTTGCAATTCATCATGAGTCGGTCCAACAGAACTGAGCAATTTTAGCTCACCATGAATGGCACGCAGTGCTTCATCACGAGATCCTGGATCCAATCCGGCCGAAATTTCTAACGAACCAGTATCGGCAAATAAGGCTAGATCGGCGGATATATGATAACACAGTCCGCGTTCTTCACGCAATAACTGGAATAAACGAGAACTAGCTGACTCGCCTAACAAAATTGACAATAATCGCAGCGCATGACGGCCCGGATCGTGTCGTCCTGGGGTGTGGAATGCAATCGCTAGTTGCAATTGTTCGGTGTCGCGATGCTGAACAATCGGCGGATTTTTTTTACCTTTCTGAAATGGCGCTGTCATATCAGGAGAGGCATGCATTTCTCGCGGAAGAAACGGATTGATGATTTCGGCAAACTCACCAGGTGAATAGGGGCCTGCAGCAGCAATGACGACGTCTTTGCGAAAATGATGATTCTGGCAGAATTGAAAAAGATGGTTGCGGGTGATCAAATCAAGCGATTTATGAGTTCCGGTGATGGGCTGGCCTAGGGGATCAGGTGCCCATAGCGCTTGTGAGATGAGGTCGCCAATATGATCACTAGGCGATTCTTCATACATGGTAATTTCTTCATGAATCACATCACGTTCCAAATTGATTTCACGCGGTGGTAGCGAGGAATGCCAGACCATGTCTGTTAGGATGTCTACCAACAGCGGTAAAGAAGAAGAGTCACCACGCGCATCATAGACAGTGTGATCTTCTGACGTGCAAGCATTGGCCTGAGCACCTGATTGTTCCAAATCAAAGGAGAGTTGTCGGGCTGAGCGTTTGGCGGTTCCTTTGAATGCCATGTGCTCCATGAAATGTGCCAATCCTGCTAGGTTTGGTGGGTCATGCCGCGATCCCGCGGGTATATAGATCGAAAATGCAGCGCATTCTGACGTTGGCAAACTTGCCGTTGCTAGGCGTAAGCCGTTTGATAATATTTGCCAATGATAAGGGGAATGCATGCAGAGTAGTTGGTTTTAGTCGGTCATCAAAGTCGCCGTTAATTCAAGATCTGCGGGGACGGTAATTTTGATGTTAGGTTTGGTTGACTCGATTAAGAATGTTGAGATACCAATGTTTTCTACCGCAGACACCTCATCAGTAACGGTGATACCACGTTCTTGCACATATTGGTAGGCTCTGCGTAAGACACTAACGCGAAAACACTGAGGTGTTTCCATGTACCATAAATTATTGCGGTCAACACCAGTGCGGGCAAAGCCATCTGCGTCCGAGCGTTTGAGGGTTTCAGTGACACGTCTTGCCACGGCAGCTGCACCATACTGTCTGGTCGCTGCAATCGTTTTTTCGATCAATTCGGGCGTAATCATGGGCCTGGCTCCATCGTGGATTGCGACCAATGTCACCTCAGGATCTAGCGCATGTAGTCCATTGTTAACGGAATCTTGCCTGTGTGCACCGCCATCGACTCGGAAAATTTGTTTGCCGAAATGCAAGGCATCAATTTCTCGATAGCGCTGCTCGTTACAGACAACATAGATAACGTTTACCGAAGGACATTGGCAAAAAGCATTGATCGAATGCATAAGTACAGAGGTGCCATTAATTTTCGCCGATAGTTTATCAAAACCCATTCGGCGAGATTCTCCAGCGGCTACGATAATGGCGGCAATCGACATGCACCAATAGAATATAGATTATCGGTTCAATAAAGAAGAAATTGTGAAATATCGAATCTTGGTTTTTCCGTTTGCGCGATGAGCAAAATCGGCTATGACCAATGGGGCATGGATAATAGTCGACGAGCAGGTCAATGGTATCTCACATTTATGGGCTTAGCGCTTTGCATGATCGGCGGCATTTTTGTAGCTTTGATGGCGAGAAGTTATCTACGAGCTAAATCCATGCATGAATGGCCGCAGTTACCGTGTTTGATTTTAAAATCAGATGTGGAAGAATACGGCATAGGTGGTACCGTAGAATCAGAATATCGCTTAAATATCCTCTATCGCTATGATTTTCAGGGGAAGTCATTTGAGAGCAATCGCTGGTCGTTGCGTGGCAGCATACCGAAATCGAATCCAAGTGCTGTCGAGGAAATGGTGCAGATGTATCCTGTGGGGACTCGCTCGCTTTGCTGGGTAAACCCTCTTCAACCAAGCCAAGCATTGCTTAAGCTCGACTCGAAAGCCCCGCTTTATTCGATCTGGTTTCCCGGAGTATTCGTGATCGCTGGAGTTGGAATGATTTATAGCGCTTGGCGCAAACCGAAAATTGTTAGGGAATCGTTAAATTGATTCGTAAATTTTCTTGTTTGTCTTTCGGGGCAATCTCTTCCATGGCCAGTGGCTTTTGTCCTGCAGAGCCTGGAATGATCACTTGATAACGAACACCTTGTGGCACGCGGATGCTTAAAAAATTGTTCATGTCCGCTGTAGCCGAAGGCGTGGTTCCTTTGGCCACCACAATATCAAATTGGCGAACTTCTATCGTGACGGCTTCACGTTTTGCTTCGCCGTTGGCTGTTTTATAAGCGTCGATCCGCAGTTCACATTCGCCTGGTTTCGCGAGTGTTTTGGCACCTAGATCAACGTAGCGCTGAGTGACGTCCACAGCGGGAACAGTAGTTGCATCAAAATCCCATACCATCGGGAAATGTTTATCGGTTTTTTTCCACGAAGTCGCATAGATCGCATGAACGATGCTGCCGGGAACTCCACGTGCGGCATCGGCTAACAACCATCCATGATCTAGCCCAGCTTTATCTGGGTTGTATTCGCCAAATTGCCAAATTTTACGTTCTGGCAACCACACCTCAATCCAGTTATGATTGCCATCTTTGTTGGTCCACATGGCGATGCCAGCAATGCGAGCGGGGATACCAACGGCTCGCAGCGCATCTACGAAGAGGATTGATAGACCTGTGCAAGATGCCATTTTTAACTGCATCGATTCTGCTGGTCCTTGATTTGCGGCGCGGCGTTTGGTGTTGTATTGAACTCCCGTTTCTTTCTCGATTGCAGTATTGATTTTCGTGAGTGCTTCTAATGCACTTTTCGAATCGCCTGCAATAGCACGAAAACGTTGGTAAAAATCTTTGCGCCATGAGTCGCGCGATTCATCGAGCGATGCATAGGGAATGACGTCATTTAAGAAAATATCCTCAGGAATTTCTTTGCCCCATGGCATTTCATTACGTGCTTGATAGGCGAGCGAAACATTTTCTAACAAATATTCAGCCTTAAGTGTTTGGGCATCTTTTGTCGGCATGTGTTCGATCAGAAACTCCATGCCCTTTCGCTGATCATCAGGGCATTTGGTGAGTGCTAGTTCCAATTCTGGTGCATTGGCTGCGGCTGATTTCAGCGTATTCTTCACCGATTCAGGAATAGTATATTCACAAGCAAAGGCAATTGCAGAAAATAATGTGAGACTAATGGTTAAAACTCGCATGGGCAAACCTTGCCATCTTCATGGGGAAAAGACGAAGCTAAATATTGTTCGAGGATCACTTTTTCTCGTCAAAAAGAGTTTTTAAATAGTCCAATCGCTCTTTGATTTTTTTCTCATGGCCATTAATACTAGGTTTGTAGTAGATTTTGCCTTCGGGCAAATACGCTTGTGGCACATAGTTTTCGGGAAAGTCGTGACTGTAAAGATATTCCAATTCGCTATCAGCCGTTCCTGAAGCGGATGATAATTTTTTGCGAGTTTTGGTGCGTAAATGCTGAGGCACAGCAAGTGTGCGCCCATTGGCGACATCTGCCATGGCCTCGCCTAGTCCCACGTAAGCAGCATTCGATTTCGCCGCTGCGGCGAGATAAACGGTAGCGTGGGCGAGGGGAATGCGGCCCTCGGGCATGCCGATAAATTCCAGTGCGTGGTGGGCATCAATCGCGATTCGCAGTGCGGCTGGATCTGCCAGACCAATGTCTTCACTGGCAAGGATCACGAGTCGTCTTGCGATAAAACGAGGATCTTCCCCAGCATGTAGCATTTTTGCTAACCAATAAAGTGCCGCATCAGGATCGGAGCCGCGAATCGATTTGATGAACGCAGAAATCGTGTCGTAGTGATTGTCTTCATCGTAAGCGATCGCCTTGCGTTGAATTGATTCTTCAGCAACGGCTAAGGTCAAATAAATCAATCCATCATCGCCAGCGGGTGTGGTGAGAATGGCTAGCTCAAGCGCAGTGAGTGCTTTGCGTACATCGCCATCAGATTTTTCAGCAATATGAAAAAGTGCGCCAGCCTCGGCGGCCACGGGCATGTGTCCTAGTCCTCTTTCTTGGTCGGCTAGCGCGCGTTGCAACACGTTCACGAGATCATCGCTTGCCACTGGCTCTAATTGAAAAATTTGCGAGCGTGATGTCAGTGGCGAATTGATGTGATGAAATGGATTGTGCGTGGTGGCGCCGATAAATCTAATGACGCCACGTTCGATGTGTGGCAGCAGAACATCTTGTTGTGCTTTGTTGAAGCGGTGAATTTCATCGATAAAAAGGATCGTCGATTGATTGCGCATGTCGCGATAATGCCGTGCTTGATCGATTTTAGCACGCACTTCAGCGACGTTTGATTCCACACCATTTAGCGATTCGAATCGCGATCCAGTGCAACGCGCTATCACACTTGCAAGAGTCGTTTTTCCTGTTCCAGGTGGTCCATAGAAAATCAAAGAGGTAAAGCGGTCCGATTCAATAGCGCGCCGCAATAATTTCCCCTCAGCTAGTATGTGCTGTTGACCAGCGATTTCATCGATGCTCCGAGGACGCATGCGCGAGGCCAAAGGCTCACTCATGGTTGATTTTGGTTTGGGTTGTTGAAAAAGATCAGACAAGTGAATAAATAGTATCGTTTATTTTACGAGAGGTAAATCGGTGAAAACACCTTGTGCTGCTTTGGTGGAAATTTTCTGATTCCGCGCATAGGCATCTCCAGCAGCTGTGCGGATAGCTGTAACGTTTTGATTTTTCGCCCATGGAACGATGGCATCGTGCAGCAGAAAGGCACCAGGATACATGAATTGTTCGGTCAATAAAATAGGACGCGCTTGCAACGATGTGAGCCGTTGGTGGAAATACGGATTGCTTTTACAGCATAGCACAATCGCATCACATTTTTTGTTAGGGTTGCCTTCAGGAAGTGCAATATTACGATCCATCAATACGTTGTGACCGATGTATGCAACCAGTTGGAACTCACCTGAGAGCATTGTTTTTTCAAATGCTTGCATACAAGCTGTGATTTCACTGCCACGCCATGCTTCGGCACAAAGCTCTAACGAAAGCGTGGCGTTGGTGAAATACAATCGCTCCATTATTCGTTTATCATCTGGTGTTTCTTTGCGCAGGATTTTCCAGGATTTGCTTGCCTTGAAGTAGGATGAAAGTCCATCGGTGCAGCCCCAATAAAGATTTTCCGCTGGTATATTGCCGTCGCCGATTTTTGCCGGCACTGGCGCAATGCCTTGTGATTTGTTATCACACAGCGCAACGAATGCTTTGATGCGTCGCAGTTCTTCTGCGCGAGAAATACTGATCAGTAATAACGAGCAAACGCAGACGAACAATGAGAGCATTTTATGCATGGTAGAGTAAGATCGAGTTCGCTGTGAAATGATCGGATAGCATATCAGAAACGATCACGATTGGCGTGCCTGGTTGTGCCAAGTTGTTCTGACGCAAAATCTCAGCGGCACGTTGGATTGTTTCATCAATAGTGGGAGAAAAGGCTAATTGAAATGAAGTCACTCCACGGGATAGCGCAAGTTGACGACAAACGCGGTCTTTCGGCGAGAACGCATACAAGGGGGTGCGAGGACGTAGTAGAGCTGCGTGGTTCGCGACAATGCCTCGCCGTGTGAGGATGATCAAACACGCGCCGGGCAGGGAGTCAGCAAGGATCACAGCAGCACGACAGGTTTTTTGTCGTTCATCGCGCAGAATGGCGTGCTCTGCATAACCAAGGCCACCGCTGCGTTCGATGCGGGATGAAATGCGCACCAATGCTTCCATGCAGCGTAGGGGATAAGCGCCCACCGAAGTTTCTCCAGAAAGCATTAAAGCATCAGCTTCTTCGAAGGTGGCGTTAGAAACATCGGTGACTTCCGCACGTGTGGGCGTCGGATTGCTGATCATTGACTCTAACAATTGTGTCGCCACAATGACGCGTCGGCCTAGTTCGTGACATCGGCGAACGATCCTACGCTGTAAAATAGGAAGTTCCTCAAACTCTACTTCCACTCCGAGATCGCCGCGAGCAATCATGATCACATCGGTTGCTTGAATGATAGAGTCGATATTTCGGATGGCCTCTTGATCTTCGATCTTGGCGATGATTTGCGCGCTACCTTCCAATTTTTCCATGGCGGTGCGTAGTTCGCGGACATGCGCAGCATCGCGCACAAATGATCCGGCCACATAATCAGCATCACATTCCACGGCAAGAGCGAGGTCGATATGATCTTTTTCGGTGAGGGCAGGTAAGTTCAAACGCACTCCAGGAAGGTTGATGTGTCTCCGCGAACCAAGCTTTCCAGGTGTTTTTACCAAGCAGGTGATGGCATCAGGGCGCACACTTTTGATCAACATTAGCAATACTCCGTTATCCACCACTAGGGTATTGCCTTCACTCACGTCATCCATCAAACCACCATAATTCACTGTGGTGGAAAGAGGAATGGTGGCTTCAGCTTCAGGTTTACGAAATTCGACCAAATCGCCTTCTTTGAGCTCAAAGGGAGTAGGCAGATCACCAGTGCGAATCGATGGGCCTGTTAGATCAAAAAGAACTGCGATATGAGCATTGCGGATGGACGCTTGCTTGCGCACCCGGCGATTCATTTCTGTCGCCCAATCATGCTTGGCGTGAGACATGTTAAGTCGAAAAACATCCGCCCCGATATCGATGAGAGCTCCAATCGTTTCTTCTGACTCAGTGGCTGGTCCTAGAGTGCAAATAAATTTTGTGCGTGGTTGTGTCGGCATGGCCCTTGATGCAACAGCATTCATGCCAACATGGCAAGGAAAAGAAGACGCTCAGGCTTGACCGCTATCGCCCTTCGATATTTGAGAGTCTCCTGCGCATAGACCCGCCCTGGCGCGCCATCAAGGAATGGATTCTCGATGACGAACCGGATCTCGGTGCGTTCAAATCTTTCTCCCGCAACCTTTAAAAATCCCTTGTTCCATAACGGTTCAAGGGTTTTTTATTTTTTACGCGGTGGCGCTCGTAGACAATTTCGTAGACACTTTATTACCAATCCTATATTCCATAAGCCTTTGCGGGTGCGTGTTTTGATTTTCCTTTGCCGTTGCTACGATTGCGGCTTGTTTTATGTCTGCAAAAAAAATTTCGCATAGGCACAAAAAACCCCGACTCGCTGGCTAGAGCAAATCAGGGGAAGCGCAATGAGTAACGCTTGAAGTATTTTATTCGGGCAATGCCAAGCCTTCACGCTCTAAGAATCCAAGTGGATCGCTTGCCGCTTCTTTGCGCGTGGCTTCGAGTTCTGCGAGCAGCTTGGTGATTTTGGATTGCACCGCATGTCGCTCGGAGTCATTGCTAAAAAGTGAATTGTCACTTACAGAAAGTTCTGCAGCTCGTTTTTCGCCTGCATCCGTGATC
>CAIRGO010000007.1 GCA_903878115.1 Akkermansiaceae bacterium
GACGAACGAAGACGTTCATGACCTCATGGTGCAGGAAGGTTTTCGATCCGTGCCTGCTTCTTACTTCGGCTGGTATCGCCCTGCTGATGGCGTAGTGATCGTAGATGCCAAACCAGATAACTTCATCAAAACCTCAGACGGTCTATTGCCCATAGATCTGCAAATGATCCAATTCACAAGTAAAGAGCTAGCGAGCGCGGGCTTGAACTCTGACGCGGGTTCTCCCGTGATTTTCATACCACGCTGATTGCTCTCAATCTTTTTGCGTTTTTTTGTAGCTTTGCGGTGAAAAATTCTCAGCGACTTATTGGGTAGTCCATGAACGGAGAAGGTCACGCACATCCTCGTGGGGCACAAGCTTGCCGTCGCGCACTTCTTGGCGGCTTGATTCGATGGCGGCGAGAAAACGGATCCGCTCCTCGATCTCTGACCACGTGGCATCGTCTGGCAAATCGAGCACGGTTTCCAATACTAATTCTTTGGTGGACATGGTAGTAGGTTAGGATAATCCAGCGTCATAGCAAGACCGAAGGGGAAATTTTTCGGGCAGTCTCTGGCGGTTGTGGTTTGCTCATCAAACAGCAAAAGGTTGGCATTTTATGCGCGCGTGTTGTAGGAAATCTTGCATGAACTCCGCGCCACCTGATCTGCCGTATGTGCGCTATGTGCATAGCATGGAGGAACTTGTGTCCACGCCGATGTGTGATGGAGTCAATGCGCTGTGTCTGCGACGTTCGTTAGAGGGAGATTTTTGTGAAGTGATTCGTCACCTCAGCGTAGAGCGCGGTATCACCACGCTTGACCGCGATCAATTGCTCGCGCTGCCGGTGAGTGCGGCGGGGAAAGTGGCGATCGACTTCATGCTCCGTGACCAGGAGCAATTGCAAGCGTATGGCTTTGATCCTGAGATTGATTGCGTCAATGGCTACATCGGTCATGAGGAGCAAGCGTTGATGCGCACGGATGTCTGTTCTTTTCACGTGGATCGCGCCACCGCTGTGGCCGATACGTATCTGTGCACTTATGCTGGGGCATCGAGCATTGGCGTTTGCCATGAAGATGTCATCCCGCGCGCACAAGTTCCAGCCGTGCGCAAAGCCTTGCTCGCGGATTTTGGCGGAGCGGATGATGAGGGCTTTCTTGAGTATCTCACCGAGAATTTTTACGATCTGCATTATGAAGCACTGCCTGGTGCGAGAACGTTCTGCTTTGGCGTGGGACACCTGTGGCGCATCGCCATCGACTATCCGGAAAATCCGGTGCCGCCCTGCATTCACCGCGCCCCAGACCCGATCGAGGGAGATCCGCCGCGTTTGATTTTGATTGGTTGAGCCCGTGGAAATCAACGATCTCTGGGGTCCATGGAAATGTGCATTCATTTTTTCTTGACGCAAATGCGCAACAAGTGTTCATTTGAACTTTTGCAGAGTGTGATCGGTCAGATCAGACGGATCTGAAAACAGAGAAAATAGACAAGACCATGAAAAAGCTCAGGCCTAGCGGGGGTTAACGGAATACGGCTAGTTTCCAGACTTCTACGATTATCTATGATGCTACGTATTGGTTCTGCGATGCGTTTCTGGATTCGCGTTCGCGCACGATCGATCAGATGGTTCAGGCGGCGCGGTCGGGCCGACAAAACATCGCTGAGGGCAGTCGAGCCTCGGCGACTTCGTCGCAAACGGAGTTGCGGCTGATCAATGTCGCCCGTGCGAGCTTGGAGGAGCTGTTGCTGGACTATGAAGATTATCTGCGGCACCGCCGGCTGCCGATCTGGGAAATGCAGAGCGCGGAAGCACAAGCGGTGCGCGCAGTGCCTGCTGCTTTCAAAAGAGATCAGGCTGATCCGTCTGATCAGACCAATCTGACAGATCTTTCAGATGCCGCGCGTTACGCGCTCTATGCGACGTGGCTAGAACACAAGGACTCCGCCGTGCGCGCCAATGCGCTGATCTGCCTGATCCACCAAGCGAATTACTTGCTCGACCGGCAAATCGCCGCGATGGAAAATGCCTTCATCACCGGTGGTGGATACAGCGAGCAACTCGCGACGGCACGCTTGCAGAAAAGAAGACAAGATCAGACGGATCAGTCCAATCTGGCGAATCAGACTGATCAAATAAAAGACAAAGGCAAACCACCACTCTGCCCGCAGTGCGCTGGCCTCATGAGCCTGCGCACGGCGAAGACTGGGGCGAATGCCGGGCAGTCCTTTTGGGGCTGCACGTTATACCCGAGTTGTAAGGGCACGGTGAGGTTGTGAAATGGCGAGGCGTGGTGCATTTCTCCCTTGCGGGAAAAACTTACCCGATGACGTCTGGCCAGTTGGTGTGGAACATTTCGCCGCGTGGCTTGTCGGTGCGCTCGTAAGTGTGGGCACCGAAAAAGTCGCGCTGGGCTTGCAGTAAGTTGGCGGGCAATACCGCGCTACGATAGCTATCGTAGTAACCGAGCGAGGCACTGAATGCTGGCACCGGAATGCCGTTGATGGTGGCGAGGGCCACAACTTCGCGCCAATTTTGTTGGAACTCGTTGAGCAGGTTTTTGAAGAACGGAGCGAGCATGAGATTGCTCAGTTCTGGATTGCTGCGATAGGCATCGGTGATGTCGTTGAGGAAACGCGCACGGATGATGCAGCCGCCGCGCCAGATGGCAGCGATTTTTCCGAGGTCGAGGTTCCAATTTTTGGCAGCACCCATGGTGGTGATGAGGTCGAGCCCCTGCGCGTAGGAAATAATTTTCGAGGCGAAAAGTGCATCGTGAACTTTTTTCACTAATGCTGCTTTATCGCCCGTGATGTTCGGCACCGGACCTTGCAGTTCTTTGCTGGCGGCGACGCGTTTGTCCTTCATCGAGGAAAGGATGCGTGCTTCCACGGCGGCATTGATGGTGGAAATGACAACGGTATTTTCCACCGCGTTCATGATCGTCCATTTGCCCGTGCCTTTTTGACCTGCGGTGTCGAGGATCAGATCGACGAGTGCTTTGCCAGTCTGAGGATCGATTTGTTTGAAAATCTCGGCAGTGATCTGGATGAGGTAGCTCTCGAGGTCGCCATCGTTCCATGAAGTGAACACATCGCCTAGTTCAGCGGCGGTGAAACCAGCAGCTTTGAAGATATTGTAGGCTTCGCAAATGAGCTGCATGTCACCATATTCGATGCCGTTGTGAATCATTTTTACATAATGGCCAGCTCCGTCGGGACCGATATGGGTCACGCATGGTTCACCGTCTACTTTCGCGGAAATTGATTCAAAGATCGGCTTCATCACATCCCACGTGGAAAGTGGACCACCAGGCATGATGGATGGGCCTTTGCGGGCACCTTCTTCACCACCAGAAACGCCGGCGCCGATGAAACGCAGACCTTTTTCCGATAGATAAGCATCACGACGCTCGGTGTCGGTGTAGAGAGAATTACCGCCATCGATGATGATATCACCTTGATCGAGCAGCGGAATGAGTTGCTCGATCACTGCATCCACAGGTCCGCCGGCCTTGACCATGATTTGGATTTTGCGAGGAATGGCGAGCGATTGCACAAATTCTTCTAGCGTCTTAGAACCGACCAACTTCTTGCCTGGATGAGCGGCGACGAATTCATCGGTCGTGGCCGTAGTTCTGTTGTAAACGCTGACTTGGAAGCCGCGCGATTCAACATTGAGAACGAGATTTTGGCCCATGACGGCCAGTCCGATAAGTCCGAAGTCGCTTTTGCTCATAATAGTAATTGGTGGTGGAAAGGGTTCTTCCATAGAGGAATAAAGACCGACGCGCAACCCATAGTTTCGTTTATGTCGTAGAAAAAGTGATTATTCTGCAGTGGCAATTTTCTCAGGATGATCGCAAGGAATTTCAAATTCCTTCTCCTTACAGTCCAGGAAACGGAGTGGCCTGGCACTTTTTCGCCGAACGTTCCTCGGCACTTGGTGCCTTGACTTCGAGCGCGGCAAAATGGGCAGCTACATCGCGAGGATCAAGAAAACGCACCGCGTGGGGAATGGGTCCAGGTCCAGACGGAAAATCAATTTCCGCCAGCGAGCGCAGCTTCGATTCTGTCGATTGCGTATTTGTCCTCCATGCCTTAAAATCATAGCGAGGATGCCTGGAGCGTCAAGCCTGAGTCGATGTATTTTAAAAAGAGCGATAATGTCTGACCAGTCTTTCTCAGCATCCGATCTGTTTTGTTGATTTGCTGCATGCAGCTTGAGCGCAATCATCGCTTCTACACTTGGCACTGCTATCGGTTTGGTATGCGTTTTCGTAAGCGCAAGTGCCTCAAAAATATTCTCGTCCACCAACATGAGATCGATCGGCGGCAGAGAAAAAAAACAGGAGGCGCTTCATATTGATGAAAATTCTCAGACTCAGCAAACAACGCGTGACGTAAGCCAGAAAGAGCAGCGTTTCACTCCCGAGCAGCAGCGCGTGGAATCAAGAGATCAAGATCAAATGTAGCACGTGCATGGCCCAAAGCCGTTATCGCATGACCGCCGATCATCAGTCCGGGGAGATTTTTTTCACGCATCAGATCTGCTACTGTGTTGAGTAAGCTTTGCACAAAGTGATCATGACAGATTCGAAATGGATTGCCAGCAAGGATCGCATAAAAAAGATAAGGTCGTGTCGCCTTTCTCATTCTAAGCTGAGATAAGTCGGACAACATTATTTTCATGATATCATTGCCAAGTCAGATAATATCTGCCAGATAAAGCAGGTGAATTTACCCAATTCTATAACGCTGGCTCGGCTTGGATTAACGATTGTTTATGTCGCGGCAGCTTCAGTAGCAGGCACTTTAGCAGCGTGGATTGCGTTGCTGAGTTTCTGCGTCGCGGCAGCTACTGATTGGTTAGATGGTTATCTAGCGAGAAAAATGAATCTCGTTACGGCACTAGGAAAGCTGTTAGATCCTTTGGTGGATAAAATTTTAATATGTGCCGCGTTTGTGCACATATCCATGGTCCACCAATGCCCGATGTGGGTCACGTGTGTGATCATAGGACGCGAATTCCTAGTGACGGGATTACGCCAAATCGCGGTGGAAAAAGGTGTGGTGATGGCGGCTGACCGCTGGGGTAAATTGAAAACGATTATTCAAATTGTTTTCATCATCGCTGGGCTCGTCTGGCTACTGCTAGCGGATCAGCCTAGTGCGCCGCATGTGCTCGGCTTGTTGCGCTGGCTTGCTGATCCCACTCATTATTTTACGCCAACAATGATGTGGCTTTCGTTATTTTTGACAGTGCTATCAGGTGCCAATTATCTCCGCGGCGCGCTTCCGCTATTCCGTGAGAAATGATGTTTATTTTTTATGACTTGCGGCAACAAGAGAATGAACGATAAATCCTAACACAATGCCACTGAGTAAAATAATCCAAAATCCAGCGCTGGTGTAAACTTTCACAGGTTCGTTCATGCCGAAAACGGAGACGAGCGTGGCTAGAGGGAAAAAGAATGCGACCAATCGATTCAATCGCCGTGCTTCACTATTGCTTTTATCTGCGGCGATGGCTTGCTGTGTAGCGGTTTCTGCAAGAGAGAAATCCATGCCGGCTTTCGCATCGGCGGCGATTAGCTCAATCGCGCGCTCTAGATCTGCGGATTGGTCGCGTAGACTGATCAATCGCGTTTCGTTAGGGCGTGCGTCGCGGGCTGCTTGCATTACCTCCAACATGCTACGCGTGGCTCGCTGCATGGGGTGCATATGGCGCATGACATCGAAATATTGCCGAGCTGTTTTCGCCGTTTCTACTTCTTCATCGAGTCGGTGAATCGTCGTCCGATAAGATGCTAGGTGCGCTTCTAGTCCACTCAGGCCACCGCCAATCGGTGAGCTTTTCCATTCCCCTGCTGGGTTGCTCCAGAAGACCACGGCACTTCGCACTTCATCATCCTCTGCAGTAGGTGGCGCATGAAGCAATAATAGTAAATGCCCTTCTTCATTCATGAGTCGTTGCTTGCCGACGGATTCACCTAAGCGGATTCGAATCGATTGCGGCAAATCCCATGTTTTCGGAATGTAGTTCTGGCGTTCCATGCCGTGAGCTAATCAGAAATCAGCGGGTAAGACAACACGTGAATGATTTGAAAAAATTGCGTTGTTTGTAATGGTTCATGCGTATTATTCTCTAACAAAAAAGCAACACCCGCGAGTGATGTTGCCGTTTTGTTGATAAGAAATGGAGAGAGTTACTGAGCTCCGCGGCGCTTGGGAGCTACACCATCATTAGGCGGTTCGCCCTGTGGCCGTTGCGGTTGTCCTTGAGGCTGTCCTTGCACAGGGGGCCCAAACATTTCTTCGCCAGTGAGTTCGCCATCTGTATTTTTATCAAGAGATTTGAGTGCTTCACTGGCAGCTTGCATTTCTTCAGTTGAAATTTTCCCATCGTGATCTTTATCAAGTGCCTGGATGATCGGCGGTGGTCGCCTCATGGGCAGAGCTTGTCCTTGCGGCTGTCCTTGTGGTCTATCACCTTGTGGTTGATTGACGGGAGGTTTTGGGGCAAGCAGTTCTTCACCAGTCGGCGGTTTTGGTCTCAGTTCTTCCATGGTGATTTTGCCATCGCCGTTGGCATCTAAGCCTGCAAGCGAGGCAGCCGCTTTTGCTATTTCATCGGCGGAGAATTCATTATCGCCGTTCGCGTCCAGCGCGGCAATCAATGGAGGTTTAGGGCCTTGTGGTTGTTGGCCACGGTTGCCTGAAGGCTCAGGGCTTTGCGCGGCAGCACTTACGATCAGTGCTAGGATGCTGAGGTATTTAGTTGTTGTTTTCATAATGTTGTTGCGACGCTGATCATGTCGTCAGGAAAGATAGTTGAACAGATCAATGTAAAGATTTGATGTGGGACAAGTAGAAAATTGTTAAGATTGAGTAAATCTATTCGCCATCGGCCATCGTCTAGTATCAAATGCGCACATAACAAATGAATGGTTCGCAAAAACGAAAATTACTGATGGTGGATGATGACCGCAAGCTTTGCGCGTTGGTGAAAGATTATCTTGAGCCACTTGGCTTTCATGTGGATATGCGTCACTCGGGCGATGCTGGATTGATGCAGATTCTTGCGGAAACATACGATGCCGTCATTCTCGATGTGATGATGCCAGTCATGGATGGCTTTGAAGTTCTAAGAGAGTTGAGAAAAAAAACTGATGTTCCCGTGTTAATGCTCACAGCTCTTGGTGATGAATCGGATCGCATCGTCGGTTTGGAAATGGGAGCGGATGATTATTTGCCAAAAACATTTTCCACGAGGGAGTTACTAGCCCGTTTGCGCGCGGTGATGCGACGCGGTCAACGCATTGCCGCTGATAATAAAACTACGGATCTAGTAGTTGGCGACCTGCATGTAAATGTCGATGCGCATGTGGCACTGCTAAACGGTGAAGCGATCGATCTAACGGCGTTAGAATTTGCCATTTTGGTAAGCTTGATGCAATCGAAGGGGCGCGTGAAATCTCGCGAGGCACTGATTGAAGAAGTTTCTGCTCGACGCTTTGATATCTTCGATCGATCAATTGATGTACATATTTCTAGTTTGCGTAAAAAATTAATGGATGATCCTCGTGAACCACGGTTCATTCGCACCATCCGCGGTGTCGGATATACGCTAGGCGATCCAGCCATTGGTTAACAATCATGAAGGCGCAGCGTCACATCTCCTTATTATGGAAAATGCTACTGTGGCTATTGCTGCATCTGTTTTTATTGGCAATGCTATTGTTTTCTTTGGTCTTTTGGCAATTCCGCAATGGCCTTGATTCCATGCTTCGCGGTCCTGCGGGCGATCGTCTGCGTGCCAGTGGTGAACGCATGGCGGCAGAAATGCGTGAGTTGCCACCCTATCGATGGAGCGAAGTTTTGGATCGTTTTACTCAAGAAAATCATGCTACGTGCGACGTTTGGCAACCCCATGGTGATTGGACATCACATACCTGGAATGATGCACCACGTGAGTTGATGGATCGCTTGAAAGGAAAACGCCCACCAGTTGACGCAAGAAGAAATCCGCCTGGCGAGCCGAATGCCGTTTGGCGTCCTCTGCCTGAAGACCAAGGGCCGCGTGGTGCTCGACCATTTGACCCCTTCGCTCCACCAACAGGCCCAGAAGGTGTAAGAGGCGGCGGGCGGCCTCCGCAAAATCCACGCCCGCTATCAGAATTAGCATTTCAGCCTGTCACTCCACTATTCCTTTTTCGTGAAAAAGGCGGCACTCACTATTGGGCGGCGGTGCAGTTACCACTTCCTGGCGTGGCTCCTGATCATGTGACCTGGGTGATCCGTGCAGATGATATTAGCGGCGATGGCTTGTTTTTTGATGTTAGGCCCTTTGTGCTAATCGTGATTGGCATTTTCGCATTCAGTATTCTCTTCTGGTTGCCATTTGTGTTAGGGATCACTCGCTACATTAAAAAATTAAAAACGGCCACCGATCGGATTGCGGAAGGACACTTCGATACAGAAATCAATTCCCATCGCGCTGATGAACTTGGCAGCCTAGGCTCCGCTATTAGCAGTATGTCTAAGCGCATTGATCATTTGCTGAAAGGGCAGAAACGATTTCTCGGTGATGTGGCTCATGAACTTTGCTCGCCACTCGCTCGCATGCGCACAGCTTTAGGCATTCTCGAAAGTCGTTTGCCAGAAACC
>CAIRGO010000008.1 GCA_903878115.1 Akkermansiaceae bacterium
CGAGTCAGATGGCAGTGTGCGACCTTATTGTGAGTCGTTACTTCGAGTTTTCGAGGGATTATCGCAAAAAGAATTCGAAGAAAAAAAGGCAGCGAGTGATTCCTATTTCTTGCGCCAAGGAATTACCTTTAACGTGTATCATGACGATAAAGGCATGGAGCGCATTTTTCCTTTCGATCCAGTTCCGCGTGTATTGACGTCGTCTGAATGGGAGCATTTGGAAGCGGGTCTCACGCAACGGATCATCGCGCTAAATTTGTTTTTGCATGACATCTATCATGATCAACACATTCTCAATGATGGCACCATTCCGCGACATTATGTGGATGAAGCGAAAAATTTCCGTCCAGAATTTCGTGGCATGGATGTGCCGAAGGATATTTATATTCACATCTGCGGTTCTGATTTGGTGAGAGGTGGAGATGGCAAATACTATGTGCTCGAAGACAATGGCCGCTGCCCATCGGGTGCCTCGTATTTGTTAGAGAATCGCAACGCGTTGAAGAGGGCGTTTCCGGCGTTGTTCGAAACTTCCGATGTGCGTCCGTTGGATTCCTATCCACGGGAACTTCTCGCGATGCTACGACATATTTCTCCCGTGCGCGAAGGTGAACCGGTATGTGTTTTGCTAACGCCAGGATGCCATAATAGTGCGTATTTTGAACATTGCTATCTTGCTCGAGAGATGGGGATACCGATCGTGGAAGGTCGTGATTTAGTGGTCGTGGATCATTTTGTATTCATGCGCACTACTCGCGGGTTGCAGCGGGTTGATGTGATTTATCGACGTATTGATGACGATTTTATCGATCCTGTGGTGTTTCGCAAAGACTCGGTGCTAGGTGTTCCTGGTTTGATGAATGCGTATCGGGCTGGCAATGTGGCACTGGCCAATGCTGTAGGAACCGGTGTGGCAGATGATAAGGTGATGTATTACTTCGTGCCGCGCATGATCGAATACTATCTGGGACAAGAGCCGATTTTACCCAATGTGGAAACGTATTTGGCATCGGAGAAAAAAGATATGTCTTATATTTTGGATCATCTTCCTGAATTGGTTGTAAAAGCGGCCAATGAATCGGGAGGTTATGGGATGCTGATGGGTCCATCTGCTAGCAAGAGAGAGATTGAAGAATTTCGTGCGAAAATCATCGAAGATCCCCGCAATTTCATCGCGCAGCCGGTGGTTTCGTTATCACAATCGCCAACCTGGACAGGGGACAAGATGGATGGTCGGCATGTTGATTTGCGGCCATACATTATTTACGGCGAGGATGTAAAAATCGTGCCTGGTGGTTTGACGCGCGTGGCGCTCACCAAAGGTTCGTTGGTGGTAAATTCCTCTCAGGGTGGGGGTAGTAAGGATACATGGGTGTTGAGAGGATAATACGTAACAAAGAAAAATCTATGTTGTCACGAGTTGCAAATACTTTGTTTTGGATGGTTCGCTACGTGGAGCGTGCGGATAACTTGGCACGTTTGATCGACGTTAATGAGCAGTTATTGTTAGATTGGGAACGTCTCGATAGCGAGCGACTGCGCGATTTCTGGATGCCGATTGTGTGGAGCGCTGGAGATGATGCTCTCTACACAGAGCTTTATGGCGATGGCGGAAGTGCGGATGTCATTCGTTTTCTTACGGATGATCGACGAAATCCGAATAGCATTTTATCCTGCATTCATCAAGCACGCGAGAGTGCTCGCACCGTGCGTGATCAGCTATCGGATGAATTGTGGGAGGAGATAAATTCGCTTTATCTATTTGTGAATTCCCCCGCAGGTGAGCGTTTATTGCGAGATGATCCGCCGCTTTTTTATGCCCAGATTCGTCGTTCTGTATTTGCCTTTCAGGGGATCGCGGCCTCTACGATTGACCGCAGCGTTGGCTGGGAATTTATGGATATGGGGCGGCACATTGAACGAGCTGATAAGACAACTCGCTTTCTTGATATTTCCACATTTCTGCCGCCAATTTCACCCGTAACGATGCACTGGAATGCGATCGTGCGTTCTTGCGGTGCGATGGGAGCCTACCGTGCTGTTCATGCTGGTGAAGTGGAGCCGAAAAAAACAATCGATCTATTGATTTTTTCTCGAACATTTCCTCGTTCTATTCGCTACTGCATGCGTCGAGTGGATGAATGTTTGCATTCCATTTCGAAAAGTCGCACGGGCGATTACACTGACCAAGCAGAGCGCTTGTGCGGTAAGATGCTCAATGACCTTAATTACGGTTCCGTCGATGATTTTCTTGCTGGTGGTTTGCACGAAGCTTTGGATCAGATGCAATCGCGTTTCAATGCAATCGGCGAAGCGATTTTTGAAACCTATGTATTGATGCCACATGTCATTGAATCATCTGTTTCGGCAGTCAATCAAAGCAATAGCACCATGCGCGCATGGCGCCACCAACAGGAACAACAACAACAGTGAATGATGCGCAAGACGGAAAAATGGATGAGGCTTGTATCAATCGATTTGATTTGGTAGATAGACGTCGTAACGTGATCGGTCTTAAATTACAGGTGTTGCATCGGACGATTTTTTCCTACTTCGCTCCCGTGGTGGATAGCGTAAACACGCTGCATTTAGAGCCACGCACGTTTCCTTTCCAGAGCACCATTTCTGCTAACATACGAGTGCTTCCTGCGATTCGTGTGCGTCGATTTAGTGACCTGTTTCAAAATATCACTCACCATTTTGAAATTCTTAATGCGCATCAGCGATTGGAAGTAGAGAGTCGATTGAAAGTTTACAATCTGCCATTGTTGATTCCTGAAAAGGCCATGTTGGCAACCAAAGTAGATTTAGCAGACTCTTCCGTGCGTGAACGGATGTGGCAATTTTTGCAAGAAAGCCATTATGTGTCGCGACATGCGGAAATTTGGCGACAAGCGATTGATTTGTCTCAGGGATTGGAAGCAGTTCATGAAATCGCTTTGGCATTCATGGAGTGGATTCATTTCAACTTTATCTATCAAGCGGGCGTGACGGAGGTGAATACACATCTCGAGCAGGCATTCAGTCTGCGTGCGGGGGTTTGCCAAGATTTCACCCATGTGATGTTGGGGCTATGTCGCTCTATCGGAATTCCCGCACGTTATGCTTCTGGTTATCTTTATAATGGTCCGCAAGATATTTTGGTCGGTGCGCAAGGATCGCATGCGTGGTGCGAGGTTTATCTGCCCGATGTCGGTTGGATCGGTTATGATCCCACGAATAATACCTTAGCTGACGAACGTTATGTTAAGGTTGCTGTAGGCCGAGATTATGAAGATGTGGCGCCGATCAAGGGTATTTATCGTGGCACTGCTCACTGCACGATGACCGTAGATGTGTCGGTGCAAAAAATTGATTGAAGCACTGATTATTTGAACTTGGGGATATCAAGGCGGACCGACTTGAGTGGAGCTTTGTTCGGTTTACTGCGATAAAGTTCTTTTCGATTAGCGTCTAGTATCACTAGTTCGAAGCCTTGAATCCTAGATGGTATGGTGGGGTCAGGTTTGATATCCGTGCGGTTCCAAATTTCCACGGCATCGATTTGACTTGGGGATGGCAATTCTACTTCCCACCAAGCGAGTGCTTCTTTACCTATTGTGTGAGTTACACTATAGTTAAAAAAAATGCCATCTGTGTTGCCATCAATGGCGCGAACGGCTTGCCCATCAAATGAGACGCTTGATTGTGTTGCTTTTCCATTGCGCGCCAGATTTTCTCCTGCTCGGAATATTTTCACTTCTGCCAAACTAAGTTGCAGGCGATTGCGGTTTTCGATGCGCACAAATTTTGCAAGGGGAGGTTTTGTGTCGGTTATCAAAGTTGGCTTATGAAAGACTGTTGTAGGTGCTGTTGTTACAGTTGCCGGTTGAGTTTTTTTTGATGAATGAGTGGCAAGAAAATAGCCAATGATACCAATCGCAGCGGCACCAATGGCCGAGAGAGTGATGGGCAATGGATTTGTATTTTTTGTACTACTAAGAGTATTTTTGCTAGCGTGAGCTATTGATCCAAGACCCGCGGCAACAGGGCTTGCTGTCAATGTTGTTAGGTTCATGGGAGTGACTTGGATTCGATTTTCAGTCGTTGCCGATGTGCGAAGATGCGCAGTGGTTCGTGCCATGGCAACGGCGGCATTTAGTGAAAGTAGTGCTTCTACCGCAGATGCTGGTCTAACCTGTGGGTCTAACGCGATCATTGACATAACCCATTGCATAATGAGTGGATGAAGATCTTGGCGAAAATCTGACATGGGCCGTGGATTTCCAGCAAGATGGGATTTTATGATTTCATCGTAGGCATTGCCAGGTGCAGGAAGGTTACCAGTGACGGCATAGTAAAGCGTGCTGCCGAGGCAATAGAGATCGCTGCGCAACGTGACTGGCTCACGTCGCAGTAATTCAGGAGAGGTGAAGGCGACATCTCGATACGCGAGCGGTGTCCCGGGAACTTCTTGCGTGGGTGAATGGACGAGAAATGCGATGGTCGGTTCGATCAGGATGGCGGTAAGACGTTTGTCTTGATCGCGACTTACCAATATTTTAGAGGCACTGGGATCTCCGTGCATGAGTCCCGCTTCGTTAAGAGTTGCAAGCGCTGATAAGCAATCACTGGCTATGGAAATCATCTCGGCAGGATTGAGAACTCCATTTTTCAATAGCCATGAAATCAGCGGTTCGCCACCAGGATTCATGCTTGCAGCGTAGGCTCCATCGCTGTCGTGCCCAAGTTCGATCACCTGTGCTAGGTTGGGGTGATGCACTCCGGGCAGAATCGATTGAACAGCAGTGAATGCTTTCTCATGGAGAACGTAGGGGGTGCCGCTTTCAGGAATCCGCTGGAGGCGTGCAGGATTGCCCGTTTCCACATCGACTGCATCGTATCGCACTCCGGCGGGAGTATTTACTCTGCAATGAATTTCAAAACGATCCACGTAGACCTAGTAGCAAAAATGCGTTATAATGAAAAGACTTTATTCACCTTGATGTATGGTGAGAAGCCTAGCGAAGGTTTGTTTAAGGGAAATTTGTTGTTCAACAGAAATTCCAAGCTCTTGCGCCACTCGCATGTCAAAAATATCGCTTGGGCGACTCAGTAATTCGTCAATTTGCTGATGTTCGATCATGAGATCTGTCGATAGAGATGGCAGGGGTGAGGTTTTTTTTGCTACGATGCGAATTACTTTATAATGTGTTTTTTCGGTGAGTGAGGAAATTTTGGCTGCGATGTTTTCTCCCGGCGTTGGATTGATGATGTTAATTTCTACCCACAGCGGCAATGGATTGGGTGAGGGATTTTTGGCTAACTCCGCAAGTATTGATTCAATCTCGTTACTGCTGCTCTCGATCACCAGCAATTGGCGAGATGGAGTGATGGGAATGCTTATTCTTTTGAGTTCCCCAGTTGCATCTATTTCTAACAAAACCAGTTCTTTCTTGTCGGTTGCTTCGCTAAAACTGAGAGGGATCGGTGATCCTGAATAGCGTATGTGATCTTGCTTTCCGCAGCGTTGCGGGCGATGGAGGTGGCCAAGTGCCACGTAGCAAAATTCGCTAGGGAATCGATCAGCTGTTAATGCCCCGAGTCCACCGATGTGAATTTCTCGTTCGCTATCAGAAGCTGAAGAACCAGCAACGGTAAGATGGCCCATGGCAATGATCGGCACATTTTTATCGGTTATCACAGCATTCACAGTTCGGCGATAGCAGTCGGCAATTGACTGAGTCATTACCGCTTGTATGTCAGCGCTACTTTGTCCTGATTGCCCCGTGCGCAGATCGCGATCGCGGAGAAAAGGAACTGCGGCCACGATGACTTGCGGGTTTTCCTGATTAGGTAAAGCGATGAGCAACTCCTCGATGTTTTCGGGCAAATGACCTACTACATGAGTATTCAGGTGTTTGAGTAGTTGCTTTGGTGCATCGATGTGAGAAGGTGAATCATGATTGCCCGCGATGACAATCACTTGGCACTCTCGGATGCGTTGCAATTGGGAGAGAAAATTATAATACATTGCCACAGCCGACTGTGGTGGATTGGCGGAGTCAAAAATATCACCTGCAATGAGCAGCGCATTGATGTCATTTGTGCGAATTGTTTCTAACAAAAAATCAAGAAACGCAGCATGTTCTTCTTCACGAGAAAAATCACCTAACATCTTCCCCAGATGCCAGTCTGCTGTGTGAAGGATGCGATACATCGGTTCCTAGAGATTACGGGAAATAGGGGGCTACTAATGCGGTGTAATCGAGTTCAGCGAGACCCTGCTCGCAAAGATCCGTCATTCGCGCCGAAACGGTTTGCATGGATGGTAGCGTGATTCCTTGTTCCCTCGCTAACTGGAGAGCATAGACGGAATCTTTTCGCATATTGTCTAACGAAAAATGAGTATCAAAGTCACGTGCAAGCATGCTCGGAAGTTTCATCATCGCTAGCGGCGAAGCGGTTCCGTGTTTGCTGATCGCGAGGAGAAATTGTTCTGGCGAAATGCCATGACCGAGCGAGATCGCCTGAGCTTCTGCCAATGCTTGTATATTGCATGCGGCAATCAAATTTGTTGCCAATTTCATCACTGTGGCATTGCCTACAGTTCCCATCGGAATAACAGCACTAGCGGTGGGTTCGAGTATGGTTTCCACGCGATTCAACAACGATGCATCGCCCGCTACGTAGTAAAGTAACTTGCCGTCACCAGCAGCCATCTTTGATCCAGTAAAGGGAGCGTCAACAAATTCACACTCATGTTGTTGGCAATACTCCGCGAGCCATAGAGTCGTCTGAAGATCGATGGTGGAGTGATTGAGAACTGTCTTGCCAGCTTTTAGCGCTGGGGAAATCGCAGTGACAACTTCACGCATCGCCGTGGCATCTTTGAGATAAAACGATAAAATATCTGATGCTTCAGCCGCCTCTAACGGATTACGGACTTCGTTCGCGAGAGATTTTTCCGTGCGATTCCAGCGAGTGACATGGTGTCCCGCTTTTTCTAACTGATCCGCACAACGAGAGCCAATAATGCCAAGTCCAAATATACTAATATTCATAAATTTATTCTGCAAAATTGAAGGGTCGTCATTGACCGTTTTCAAGTTGCGATTTTGATTTTTTTCGATACTGCTCATCGCGCACCTTTCGCAGATATTCAAAGTAGCGTTGCTGCGCTTCTAGCTCAGGCGTTGCTGCTGCATTTTTGACAATCGGCACACCATATTTTTTCCATGGTCCGTAGGGAACTTGTGCGTCTTCTACAAAGCGCCAATGCACCTTGCGACTTGATGAAATTCCAAGAAAATCGCGCACAGCAGGGGAAATATCGATGCCCGCTCCGCCGTTACTGTTGTTGATGGGGCGTTTGTCACCAAATACATATTGCCAATCACTTGTTTGGAACGGTCCTACATCTTCCCATTGCGCATAGCAGGAGCGATTGTTGACGTAAATTTGCACCCAACGGCCCTTGAGTGTCGTTTTTCCATCGTGATGTTCCACGCGGTTGAACCATGGCACCACCGTGCTAGCTTCTGGTCGGTAGCCACTGCTCAGCTTGTCGTTGTAAGGTAAAGCGATGTAGAATGGATTTAACTTTGGGACGAAACTTTTTGGGCGGAAATCTGAAGTACTATGAGAGGCGATGCGTTTTTCTGGTTCTGGATTATCATAACCTCCATAATTGTTAGCCCAATTCAGATCCCAGGAAGAAACGTGATTGGGAACAGGATTGTTTTGCGTAGGTTGCTCTCCGATCCAAAACACTGTAGAACCGATATTGAGCTTCCAGGGATAGAGAATGCGATCGTTTGGATTTGCTGGTCGCGCCGTGGCGGTAGATCGATTCGAAGTAGGAGTAACGACTCGCGGCGATTGAGAAGGTGGCGTTTGTGCGCTTATTTGATTGATGGCCCCAAAAATCACGAGAACCAAGCACCCGAAAATACAGGTTTTGGAGGAAAGTTGCAGCGGGGATTGGTGGAATCGCAAAAACATCAAAATCAAGTCTCCCTAGCATTAACAGGGCCTATGCGGGGACGGCACTATGACATCTATCTCATTTCGATTCAAGAAGATTTTCGCTGGCGGTGATTGTTGGGTATCATATCAAATAAGAAAAATTCACATCGAAAAGAAAATTGTAAAGTTAGGGTATTGTTTAGCAAATGAGAATTTTTACGCACAATTTCCTCGTAAAAATGTCTCCAAGGATTATGGTGCTTTTTATGAAATGCTATTTGTTACTATTGAGCTGCGCTTTCCCTGCTGTTGCTCAGGTGGCATCATGGCATACGGTAACGGCACCTTCGCCCTTGCGATTACCGTTAAACACTGTTTTCAAAGGTGAATCGAAGTTTTTTGCGATTGTCAAACAGGCGGAGAGTGAAAATTGGCGTGCGCGTCCTATCGGCCAGCGTACATCCCTCGCGGCACGTGCTCTTCTTGGCACCAAGTATGTGAATTACACATTGGAGGTGGATGACAAAATCGAAAATCCGGTGGTGAATTTATTGGCGATGGATTGCTGGACGTTTTATGAAAATTCGTTAGGAATTTCTCGAATGCTCACTTACAAACCTGGTCCTTATCAACCGGCTGATTTGATTCACATGGTTGAGATCGAACGATATCGCAATGGACAATGCACGGGGTCGTATCTCAGTCGGATGCATCATTTGGAGGAAGTTTTTTACGACAATCAACGTCGTGGATATGCCGAGAACATTACCCGCCGCATCCCTGGCTCTGAGCGTATGCAACGCAATATTCAGGAAATGACGCTGGCATGGAAAAGTTATCGGTATCTGAAAAATACGCCATCATTACTACCCGCAATGGCAGAGGTGGAAAAAAAAGTTTCGGCATTACCAGTCTATCAAATCCCCAAATCACAAGTTCTCAATGCTGAGAAATATCTGACCGATGGCGACGTTTGCGCGATCACTACTACCTCTTCAAGTCAATACACCTCTCATGTGGGTTTGATCATGCGTTATAAAGAACGGGCCTATTTCATGCATGCTACATCCAGCAGTGACAAAGGGCGTTGCACGGTATTTGACAAACCAATCAACGATTACGTCCGCGAATTGAGCTCTCATTCTGGCATTATCATTTGTCGCCCTAAAGACCTGCCTCCTTCCAAACTTTGGAAGAAGAAGTGAAATGGCAGGGGACAATTGGCCTTTACATGCGACCGCCGCGCGGGGGGGAGCTCGCGCGGCGGGGCTGGGTTTGTGCGGTCTGAAATTCGACTCCCTCAGGGGTGCGGCTAGGAGTTTTAGAATCTCAGAAAGTGTTCTATGGTTCTTGGGGAATGGGTCGTATTGTCCTCTTCATGGTGGTCTTTCACCTTGCATTGACTAGATTCACCACAGTAAGGACAACGAAAATGATTGTGAACGAGAATATCCTTGGCGACTTTAAGGCGGTAGCTGCCAAACAGTTGATGCGCATTACGATGTTTTTGGCAGCGCTTGGAAATCATCGGCTGGTTGCGACATAGTGGGCAACTGGCACTTCCCGCCATTAGCCGATGGAGAAGTGCCAGTACCCCTATAAGACAAACACAGAGAATTGTTAGGCTCATCATGCTTGTATCCGCATGAATCAAAGCCGTGATGCCAATCACGAAAGTTGTCACCATTGTCAAAACCAACGCAAAAAGCGCGATCGAACTGAGTCGAAGGCGAATGATGTGGCGTTTTGATCGGAAATTGTGCATGTGATATGATGCGACTTACTTGAAAACACATTACAACATTTTAAGCTAATGTAAATACAAAAAATATAAAAAGTAGTTATTTTTGAGAATTATTTTGCGAAATGTTGATATATCAATGATTTTTTGTGCAAAAAAAGTTCGACTCCGGTCAGAAACCCATTCATGGAGTGCCCCGCACGATGATTGCCAAAAGGATTATATTTGCCGGCAAGGTACAAGGAGTAGGTTTTCGCTACGCCACGAAGGATATTGCCAAGTCCTACGATGTCTGTGGCTGGGTCAAAAACCTTGCAGACGGCACCGTCGAGGTGCAAGTCATGGCCGAGACGGGGGCGGAGATAGAGGCATTTTTGTTAGAGCTGACGGAAGAATCTACGCTGGCTCACCATATACAATCGATGCACGCCACGGTAATCCCTCCGCTAGAAGGTGTGAAAGGGTTTACCATTGAGCGTTAAATCTGAAATTTTTCGTAATTCACTAAAACGCTCGCTTAGCTGTCATCCTTTTGCCTATTTCAAAGGAGTGTTTTACTCCTTGATTAATGCATATTTATTACAAAAACAATTTTACAACTACAGTGATTGTTGTTAATCTCCATTCGTGCAACTTGGAGAACGAAAAAAAAAGCGAGGAATGACACTGGTAGAATTACTGGTTGTGATCAGTATAAGCCTCGTATTGGTTAGCTTCATCATCGCTGGCGCGCGGGCTGCAAAAAGAAAGTCTAACCAAATAACATGTTCGAATAATATGCGTCAAATTGGAGTTGGTCTTCAACTTTATGCAGATGATAATCAAGGGATGTATCCTCAGACTTCACATACTGCAGAGCAGGGGAAATCTTGGATTTATGAACTGGAGCAATATCTGACTGATTTCGACGAAGTGAGAATCTGTCCAGCTGATCCGAAAGCAGCAGAAAGGCGATCCAGATCAGGCACTAGTTATGTTCTCAACAGTTTTGTTTTTGTTCCGTCGGTGGATGCTTTTGGTGAATTGGAAGGTGTCGCAAGAAATAGACCTGCAAGCCTCGCTGCGCCTTCTTCCACCATTCTTGCTTTTTGTAGTTCTGATACAATGGGTTCATTTGCTGGTGATGACCACACGCATTCCGATGAATGGAGCAATTGGAATGCAGTTTGTCGGGATATCGCTCCAAATATGCATTTTCGTGATCTGTCCGATAATACAAAAGGAAATAGTAATTATCTTTTTGCAGATGGCCATGTTGAAAATTGGCAGTCGATTGACGTGAAAAAGCGCATAGAAAGCGGACAGAATATTGCAAAAGTTATTGGACATAATGAAAACTAGTTGTTGTCTATTATTGTTAGGGTTCAGCCAAATTTCCTTTGCGCTGGAGCCTTTGATTGCTCATATTGACATCGATCCTCGCTATGATGTAGCGACAAATCAATGGACTTGGAAGCTGATAGCAAATGGGGTAGATAAAAACCCCGAATTATCGTATATGCCTGGCCGTGATTTACCTTCTGGACCCACTGCTGCGCGGACTGGAGAGCGCCATGTAAGACCAACATCTTCAGCATGGGATTTTTTAGGCGTAGCGAGCGGTCAAAATCTGTGGATCTTTACGCAGCTAAATAATCATTACGCTTGGTTAGGCTTTCATGATACTCAATTATCATTCACTCAAGCTTTACAAATACGACTTCACAGTGTTGAGGGACCAGCAGGCGGCGTATTTTCTTTGTACAATGCAAGTACCTCAGTTTTATTGAATAGTATCGATGGCATTTCCTCTGCAGATGTATTTAGCAAACCTCAATCTCATGCCCACATGAATTGGGCTTTTTCAAAGAAGGGAATGTGGCGGATAAGCCTTACGGTTCAGGGGTTCCTAGGGAGTAACCAGAGTAATCCTTCTGCAATTTCTGCTCCGGTTCCACTGTATTTCGCCATCGGCGACAGGGCGCAATGGCGTGCAAGCCAATTTACAGGAGATCAAGTAATGAACGATGAGCTAGCAGGGGATTTGGCAGATCCTGATAGCGATGGGATTTGTAATTTGTTAGAGTATGCCTTTGGTGGCAATCCTTTAAGTTCTTCTCAATCAAGTGTTGAACATTTTGGTCCAATCTTACCAAAGGTCAGCATTACCGAAGTTGGATTGGAACGTTTTATGCAAATTCAGTTTTATCGTCGGATCAGCAGTTCCAATCCGGAAGCCAGCTACAATGTAGAGTGGAATTCTTCGCTTCAGCCTGAGACGTGGAACACAGGAGGAGTTATCGTATCAACTTCATCAATTAGTTCAAAATGGGAATTAGTGGTTGTCAGAGATTCACAATCAATTAGTCAGGCAACAAACCGTTTTGTTAGAGTGAGGGTGACTGGTCTTTGACACTTATAGTACACAAAAAATCCCACAGTTGCTTTACAACCATGGGATTTAGTAACACACAATAATAAAATTTCTATCTCCTTCTGCGTGCCAATAAAGCCATCCCAAGGATACTCATTAAAGCAGCTGATGGCTCTGGAACTACAGAAAAATTGTAGGTAGCAGTTGCTGATTGAAAACCATCGGTAACATGAGTGCCTGAAATATCGAACGTTAATGCGTAGTCACCTATTTTGGTGAATCCCCATCCGAAATGCTCGTGATCTCCTAAGTCAAGATCCATCTCATATTTATCTTCAGTTCCGATCCCTCCGAGTGTGCTCATATAAAATGTAGGATCGCCAAATGAATCTGTCTGCCACAGAGAAAAGTAAGCACCTAGAGGAGTTATTATACCCGTTAGCTTAATCGTAATGGGGGAAGACCAGTCTGCGGGGGTCAATTCTTCTGCTCCAATTCCGATAAATGGCTCACCAGATACTTCCACTTCAGAAAGATACCCTAATGATTCACCAGATGGTACTCCCGTGGGCGCCCATACTGTGTCGCTAGGTCTTGTAAATGTGCCTGCAACTTGAATAGTTAAATCACCTGGCTCATATTCTTCATCGGCCAACAATGCCGAGCCATCAATGACTGTGCCTGCTGATGCGTGACTATGTGGTTCGAATCCGACACCAGATACATACCCAATCCCTATGGCATCAACGTGGCCTGATGTAAGAGTTGCGGCATTCACCATACCAATCGTAAAAATTACCCCCGCTCCAATTTCTAAGTATTTTATTTTCATGCACCGCAAAATTGTATCAAACGCATAAAAATTACAATAACATAATTAATGTTTTTGTTATTTTTTTATGAGATGCTATTTAATACATGGCACTTACGGATGGCATGCAGTTAATGGTAGGCCTCAAAGATGGAAATTTGTTTCCAAGGTTTTGGATTTGAAATGAAAGTAACGCAAGCTGTGTGTTGCTATTTTAGTCGGAGTGTGTCAATATGTCGCGCCTGCCGCTTCTCAGAGGGCAGTTTTCATCATGAAACAAGGATTTCTCGAAAAATTGGTTGCCAAGCTTGATCGCGTTGATCCAGCAGTTGTGCAGGCCATTGTCGGGCGATTGTTACGCGAAAATGGATTTTTTGTGCAGGTGTTTGAAGCCTTACGCGAGGGCGTAATTTTACTCGATATGGATAGTCGTGTGAATTACCTCAATACTGCTGCGTGTCGATTTTTTGGACTTCATGCCGAGATGGATATGGGGAAAAAACTTGGTGATTTGGTGCGCGGGATGAATTGGCAAGAGATGATTTCACAAGGCACAGTGGTAAGTCGTGACATGGAAGTGTTTTATCCAGACCGACGTTTTTTGCATTTTTATTTGGCACCCATCAATGATGGTGATGCGCCACCGGGATTTGTGATGATTGTCAATGACGTGACGACCTCACGCGCGGAAACCCAGGCGACCATCGAATCCGAGCGTCTCGGTGCGCTGACCTTGCTTGCCGCGGGGGTGGCTCATGAAATCGGCAATCCGTTGAATTCTCTGGGAATTCATTTGCAATTGTTAGATCGAAAAATCAAAAAACTCCCACCGGGAGAACGTAATGAATTGGCTGGACATCTCGACACTGCGAGACAGGAGATTCAGCGGTTAGACATCATTTTAAAACAATTTCTGCAAGCAATACGCCCTAGCACCTTGAATCGTGTGAAGGTGAATTTGGGTGAGCTTTGTCGGGAAACATTAAAATTGTTAGAACCGGAATGCGCTGCACGCGGAATAAGCATCTCTTTGGAATTTGATCCGATCATTCCTGAATTGGAGCTTGATGCGGTGCAGATGCAGCAAGTGTTTCACAATCTTTTACGCAATGCTTCTCAAGCCATAAGGCCTGACGTGGATGGACTGATTACGATCGCGATGCAGTGTAATGATTACGAATTACGCGTGGATATTTCTGACAACGGTGTCGGTATTTCCACGGAGCACATGGGTGTATTATTTGAGCCTTATCGCACTACGAAAGAAGAAGGTTCAGGATTGGGTTTGTTAATTGTAAGGAGAATCATTCGCGAGCATGGTGGGGAAATGGAGATTGAAAGTCGAGAGGGCAGTGGCACACGGGTTTCGCTTTTCCTTCCGCTGACCGTAAAACGTGCACGACTGCTTCCAGCTCCGGATCGGGTGATAGATGTGGATATATGAGTAAGTTACCAGTATTGTTGATTGTCGATGACGAACGTCCTACTCGCGAGGGCTTACGTGCCGCTTTGGAAGGGGACTTCGATGTTTTTCTCGCCTCGAATCTCAAGGAAGCGACTGCAGTCATGAAGAATGATGAGGTCACTTTATTGCTCACCGATTTGCGCTTAGGGGGCGATAGCGGCATGGATGTGCTTGATGCTGCGATGTCGCTGGCGAAGCCGCCTGTAGCAATCATGATGACTGCATACGGCTCTGTAGATACTGCGGTAGAAGCCATGCGCCGAGGGGCTTGGCATTTTGTTACCAAGCCGTTAAATCTGGATGAGGTGGAAATGTTGTTAAAGCGAGCTTTGCGTTCTAAGAGTTTAGAAGAAGAGAATACAGAACTAAAACAAGTGGTAGCTGAAAAGCGTAGCTTGCGCAATTTGATCGGCAAATCG
>CAIRGO010000009.1 GCA_903878115.1 Akkermansiaceae bacterium
ACGCTCTGGGTGTCAGTCGTAGTGTTAGGCGTGATTTGGATGATTCCGTTGCTCTGATTGAGTACCGAGGCGGTGCCAGCCACGTTTGCCCCAACAACATTGTCGAAAGTGCTGGTTCCGCTGCTCGAGTAGTTGACAACCGCACTCTGTCCCGATGTTGTGGGTTGAATGGCTAACCTGGTCGTACTCGTATTACCCGTGAGACTCCCCGTGCCGGTGACGTTCAACGTTCCCTGAGTCACGAGAGTATTACCGGTGTAATTACTAGCTCCACCCAAGGTGAGAGTTCCGGCGTCACCTTTGGAAATGCCACCTGTCCCGGTCGTGATCGCACCAGAAATCGTGAGATTGCCCGCGCCTCCCACGACGAGGGTCAGATTGTTCGCAGTGACTGAGGTAGAATTGCTGAGAGTTAGGGTGCCGCTGTCGGAATTGATCCGCGACTGCCTGGTCATGGTGACGGTGCCTCCGTAGGTATTATCACCAGCAATGTTGCGAATCGCGCCGGTGTTGGAAATGCCGCCACCACCGTCCATGGTGAATGCTTCCGCCCCGACTATGACAGCAGCGCTGGTGCCATCGATTTCCAGTGCGGTGTTATTGGATTGCGTGACGCCCCCTGCGACCGTGCCCAGTCCGGTGCTGTTCGTGATGCGCAGAACACCTCCCGTAATGGCGACCGGACCAGTGAAGGTGTTCGCGCCATTGAGAATCATATTGCCGGCTCCCGCTTTCGTCAGGCCCCGGTTGTTGCCGCCGTCGCCGATGATGCCGCCGATGGTCAACGTGCTGGCTGATGCTGTGGCGGTAAGGCTGCTGCCCAGAGTCACCGCGCCCGTCCCCAGATTCAGAGTATTGGCTCCGGTGAAAGTGAAATCACCATTCCAGTTCTGGACGTTGTTGTTCGTCAGGGCAATCGCTGCAGCGGGAGTATTGATCGTCGTGCCCGCGCCGATGGTGAACACGCCCGCGCCGACGGCGGTGGCGCTGTTGATGTTCAGGGTGCCGCCCGCGAGGGTGATGGAACCAGAGCCTGAATTGTTGCCGGAAAGGGTCAGAGCACCGGTGTTTGATTTCAGGACGTTTCCGTTGAACACCGTGTCGCCGCTGATGGTCAGCGATCCTGTGGGATCGACATCCCAGGTCTGCGAGGCACCGACGGTCAAGGGAGCGGAAATCGAAGCATTACCTCCACCCGACAATACCCGAATGCCGCCCGAGGTGCTGGCTGGCGTGAGCGTGAGCGTCCCGCCCGTGCCCGCTGCGATACTGACGGCGGTGACGCCCGTAGGAACGTTGGTAAATTGCAAGCTATCCACTGTGAAGGCGGCATCCAGAGTAGTGTCGATGACAGTGCCACTGCTGAACGGCGCGCCTGTGGCACTGAAGTAAACCGTGTCTGCGCTGACAGGAATGCTCAGCGCATCAGTGATACCACCTGCATCGGTGGTCCAGTTGGCAGGAGCACTGCCAAGAGTGGTCCACGAGAAGTTCTGACCACCGCGCCAGTAGATCGGAATCGAGGGAGAAACAGTCACGCTGACGAGCGTATCAGAAACATTGATGGTGTAGTTGAATCCGTTCGGGGCCGTGCCGAGCGCATAGGTGGCACCTGATAGACCGCTCGGGGCGGTCAACAAGGGGAACGTTCCCGCTGTCGGCGTGCCGGAGAAATTCAAGGTGACCACGCCCGCAGTCACCGCAGTGCCAGACGCACCTACGGCAATGCTGTCCGTGGCGCCGCTATTGAATTCAAAACCCAGTTGGGCTCCACCAGCCAAGGTAAGAGCGCCAGCAGAATTGTCCAAAGTGAGTGCTTCTGCGGTCGGTGACGAATCGACAAGATCAAGGTTGCCCGTGGCACCTACCGAAACCGTTGCAATATCGGTGCCGCCAAAACCAGCGCGCAGGGTGCCCGCGTTCACGGCTACCCCTGCCAAGCCACCATTGAGCGAGGTGCTGCCGCTGATGACTGCGGAGCCGGGTCCAGTCTTGACCAGATTGCCGCCGGAGCTGCTCAAGGCGAAGGTCAGGCTGCCACTGGCATTCGCCACGTCCACCGTGCCGGCCGAGCCGCCAATGGCGATCGGGCGGTTCAGGGGAGTGGCCGTCGCTGCGGTGTAGCTGATGCCACCGCCACTGAGATTGACGGCAGTTGAGTTGCCGAGTGGTCCATCCGTCGCAGGCGAGGATGGGAAAGCAACCAATCCACCGTTTACGTTGAGTACACCTGCAAAATTACTACCCGTAACTCCTGTAGGGCTTGCTAAGGTCTGCGTTCCGGAGCCAATTTTCGTAACCGAAAGCGCGTCTGCCGTGTTCCTGATCGCACCTGTGTGATTCCCATTCGCATTGTTGTCGCCAAGGGTAAGGGTCACCGTGCCGCTGGTGCTGGTCACGTTGCCGCTGCCATTCAGGCCGTTGATCGTCTCGCTACCACCCGCAAGGCTCAGCAGACCGATGCCCGTGCCGTTGCTGTTGACGTAGACGTTTCCGGTGCCGGTGCCGTTCGGGATTTGATTCGCCGCTTGCAATTGCAAGGTTGCCGACTTGCCCGTGGCTGCGTTGAAGTTGACGACGGTGTCTCCTTGGTAGTTGTTGGTCTGGGCCGCATTGTTGAGAGTGACCGAGAATTGCGTGGCAGCCGCGCTAAGTGAGGTGATGTCCAGGACCAAACCGGAAGCTCCCGTGACTTGGTTGGTGAGGGTAAAGGTTCCTGCCGTTCCTGTGTTCGCAGTAAACGTGGCAGGTGCCAGGTTCGCCGTGATCACACCGGAAAGGGTGATTCCCGCTGCATCAGTACGGATTCCCACGCGGTCCGTGCCCAGAGCTGTATTGAAAATGATGGGGTTGGAAAGTGTCTGCGTTGCAATGGCAAAGAAGATGCCGGCAAGGTCCGTGGGAGACTGTCCGATAATGATCGGTCCAGTGCCATACGGCGTACCAACGGCGATCGTGCCGGGTGACAAGCGGGTTCCTGTTCCGGAATTGGTCAACACCAATCCTCCTGAGAAGTTGTTGGACCCGTTGCTGAACACTGCGTTATCGTTGGTGTTGTTTACAACGATCTGCGTTTTGCGCGTAGTACCGTCGGTGATCAGAGCGGCAGTGGTTACATTCCCGTCATGGGTCGTCGTCAAGGCATCCACATATACACCAGCACCTGAAGGTGTATTGAGTGCGGTTGCAGTCGAAGGTGTTGTAGCGGAACTTGTGTTGGTGATGGTTGCTGTGGCGACCGCCGAGGTGATCGCTCCTGTGCTAACACTGAAGCCATTCAGGTCAAATGTTCCCGTGGCAGCAAGGGTCACTGGATTGGAAGAAGTCAAAGTCGTGGAAGACCCCATCAACAGGCTACCAGCATTCACCGTGGTCATTCCAGTGTATGTATTGGTGCTGTTAAGGGTGAGTTTGCCTGCTCCAGTTTTGCTTAGCCCCAGAGTGCCAACACCACCATTTTGCAGCGTGCCACTGAAGGTAAAATCCGTCGCATCCCCAACCGTGAGTGTCGCCGCCGTTGCAGTGTGATTGTTCTGGACGATGCCAGTTCCCTCGAGCTTCAGAACCGTATTACTGAAACCATTGAGGCGAAGAATGCCGGTGCCATTGACCGTCATCGCAGAGGCACTGCTGAAAGAATTTGTCGCGCCGCTTTGCAGGATATCGCCATTGTCCACCGTGGTGGCACCGCTGTAAGTGCTGGTCAACGCAGGGGCGGAAAGGACAACCAAGCCGCTGATGGTCAGTGCGTTCGTGCCACTGATCGCACCACTGACGGTAAGCGTGGAACCATTGAGACCCGTGCCATCAGCGCTCCAATTTTGATTGGCTCCGAGTATCACTGGCGCGGAAATCGTGACGCTGCCCGCGTTCGCACCTACGGCAATGCCATCGGCTGCTGAGGTAGGAGCAATGGCAAGAATTCCTGGAACCAAAGCTGGGGTCAGACCAGGAGCGATCGTCACTGATGTAACACCGTTCGGATCGCTGCCGAAGACGAGGTCATTGACCGTGAAATTGTTATCCAGCGTGGTTGTGATCACGCCCACGGTATTGGTGGCGTTGACGGTGCTGAAATTCACCGTGTCACCCGCTCCCGGATTTGCCTGAGCATTCGTCGTGCCCGCCACCGTGGTGTACCAGTTCGTATTGAGAGCACTCATGGCACTCCAACTGCTGCTGCCACTGAGATTGCCACGCCAGAAGATATCACCGGCCGTGGTCGGAGTCACACCCAATTGCAGTGTGGTCGCACTGGGCGTGAGTGTATAGGTGTAACCGCCCGGTGCACTCGTCAACTCGTAGGCTGCTGTATCAACACCACTTGCAGCAGTGATCAAATCATAAGTCGCAGAAGTTCCAAAGCCCGCTAGAGCATGGATCGCGATGGAAACTGTCCCAGTCCTGGTGGCGGCCGCCGTAGTGCTGATGGAATCGGAACCAGCGGTATTTGTGCCGAGTTCGAGAAACATCGAGACAGGACCCGTCGTGGAATCAATCGTGAGTGCCGAGGTGCTTGCGATCGGATTCGCCGCACCGCTGAGCATGGATAGTACTGCACCACCCGCCACGGTGGGGCTGATCGAGAGTGCGGATGCCGGAGCGAGTGTGCCCGTTAGGTTCAATCTACCAGCATTCAGCGTGGTGGCACCCGTGTAAGTGTTCGCACCGCCGAGAGTGAGATTTCCCGCACCAGCTTTGGTAAGGCCCAGGGTATTGCCGCCATCGCCGATCGCACCCGTGAAGATCGCGGACTTCCCAGCCACCGTGGTCCCCACAGTACTGGTAATCGTGCGACTGCCACCGCTGATGGTCACCGGACCAGTGAAAGTAAGATCCTTCTCGTCGGTAGCAGCAAAAAAGATGGCATCTCCTCCCAAGGTCACGGCATTCCCCACGAATCGGCCAGCCACGGGACTGGTGCCAGAGCGCATCTGCCCCCCATTGATGATCAGAGTTCCGGTACCAAAAGCTCCGGAGGTGGGACTGCCAGCTGTGCCGATCGAGTCACGGTCAACAGCAATTGCACCAGCAGTAAGAGTTGTTCCGCCTGAGTAAGTGTGATCACCGCGCGGCACCCAGTCGCCAGCGCCAGTGCTATTCATCACCACGGAACCCGTGCCATAAACAACGCCATCCGAGAAATAACGCCCTGTGCTCGTGTTTGCGATCGTAAGAATTTTACCGTCCGTATCGATACTATTCGTGACGGTGGGAGAATTGAGACCTGTCGTGATCGAACCAGTGCCGGTGTTGCTCACCGTCAGGTTGTCATTCATCGTGATCAGTCCGGAAAAGATCGTAGTGGGTGCCGCGATGAGCGCCAGTGTCTTGGTGCCGCTGCTCCCCGCTTGAACTGTGATGGTGTTGGTGTGCGTGAGGCTAGAACCGGCCTGCAGGGTAGCACTTGCCGAACCTGACGTTGCTCCGAGCAAAATGGTGCCAGTGCCAGCAGCAGCGGCTGAAGTTTGAAGCCTCAATGCGCCTTCCTCAATCGTAAGTCCGTTTGCAAAGGTATTAGCACCTGTCAACAGAACCGTGCCTGTTCCAACCTTGGTGAGCGTACCAGAACCGGAAATGATGCCGCTGAGAGTCACAAGACCAGCACCATTGCCACCAATGCTCGAGTTGGATGCAAGACTGATCGTGCCGGAGAGAGAGGCGGCGGTAGCACTCGAGTTGATCAGAGCGCCCCCAGCGGAAATGCCAGTTCCATTAAGAGTAAATGCTTCCACCCCAATCGCAACCCCGTTCAAATCAACGACCGCCCCAGAAGTAATGGAAACTCCGCCAGCGGTGGTTCCGAATGCCGTTGCGTTACCAGCGCGCAAGGTGCCCGCAGTGACTGACGTGGCACCGGTATACGAGCCAGCAGCAGAGAGCACGGCGAGGCCTGCACCACTTTTGGTAAGAGTGAAAGCGCCACCAACCGCGCCAAGAGTAAGCTGCGCATTAGCAGCGGGCGAAAAGGTCGCGTTACCGGTCATGGTCGTCGCACCAAAGGTCACCGCACCCGTCCCGCTTGTTGCATTGCTGCCGCGGGTGACGTTTAGTGTCTGAGCGCCGATGCTCAATGTGCCGAGAGTGTGGGTAATGCCCGCACTGGCTGCCGCGGCCTTGTTGGAATTGATCGTCGTTGCACCGCCAACGGTCGTGTTGTAAGCATTGACGGTCGTATCCGTAGCCAAATCAAGGATGCCGCCGTTGAGCGCCAAGGTGGCACCCGTGGTGCCGAGGGCGCTGGCGCTGCCCAGTCGCATCGTGCCCGCAGTGAGAATATTGCTCCCGGCCACGCGAGCTGCATTTGCCGCCGTTCCGAGCACCAGCGTGCCGGCACCCTGCTTGGTGATGTTTTGAGCCGTGGTCTGAAGGGCACCAAGAGTGAGCGTTGTGTCTGCGCCGGTATCGAAAACAGAGGCTCCGGTCTGGGTTACAGTGCCGAAGGTGATGCCACCGATCCCTGCACCAGTGATGCCACTGCCACGCGTGATGGAGAGCGTGTTTGCGCCGATGGAAAGGGTACCAAGTGTGTGCGTGGTCGAGGTTGCAGCGCCCGTAAGACGATCAGCCGTGATGGTGGTGGCGGCACTTAGCGTCGTGTTGCGGGCAAAATTAAGACCTGTGTCGTTGGCAAGCTGCAAAACCGTGCCAGCGCCCGTGAGCGACAAGGTAGCCGCACCCGTCCCCAAGGCATTAGCGTTATTCGTAGCCCGGATAATCCCCGCAGAAAGGGTGACCGGACCGGTTCCTGTGTTGCCACCTGACAGGATCAGCGTCACAGCTCCGTTTTTGGTGAAGCCTGCCGCTCCCCAGCCCAATGTCGCGCTGATCGTTAAACTGTTCGTCGTTGTGATGGTTGGTGTAGTACCTGAGAGTGTCAGCACGTTGCCCGCTACGATCGAGCCGGCAACATCGCCCGTTGCTCCCGTATCCTCATAGATGACGCCATTGACCGTGCGGTCCGCTCCCAGGGCAAAGGTAGGTGCGGTGCCCGTCCAATCTTTGGACAAAGAAGCGATTTCCAAATTCGTATCCGGCACGTCGGCCGCCAACCAGTTGCCGGCAGTGCCCCAAGCACCGTTGGTCAGATTCGCAACTGTGCCATTCCACACTCTTGTCTGCGCTTGAGCTTGATTACTAGCTAACGCAAAAGCCACAGCAGCGCTGAGAATGCTAGGAATAAAGCTACGGCGGGACGCACGAATATTGACGAAACGGAATTTATTTTTCATGGAATTATTGAGGTTTATTCTTCTTGGGTTAGAAGAATTTGTTAGGTTTTTGAAGATGGGTTGAGGAGCATTTTGTGGAAAACAAAATGCGGCAGAACAAAAATTTACTATTTTCGTTAAAAAAAACAATAAAATTTTAAGAAAATTTTATTGTGATAATGAATGATACAAATGTGATGAAAACGATCGATGATGGAGAGGCATTTTTTTCACACGAAGTCACGAAGACGCGAAGGTTTGACTGGATTGACGAATGACGATGTTTGATTTTTGATTTTGGGAACTGCTGAAAGATATGAAACACGCTGGAAGCCCGTTTGCCGTAACCACCGCCTTGCGGGACAGGCAGGCGGGTCGCGCTGTCCTAATCGTAAATCTTGATTCGCACGAGTATAGTAGCAATTTTTAGAGGTTCTGACACTAATTTCACGAATTTACACGGATTTTTGAAGAGAATTTTTGTAGATCAAATCATTCATCGAAAATTTTTTCACTCCTCAATCTTACATTCGTGCAAATCTGTGCGATTCGTGTCAAAATCTTCTGCCCTATTTTCTCCTTTCACACAACTCGATGCGCGTGAGTTTAAGTAAGAAATAGGATCACATAACTCTTTTCTGATCTGTGTCAATCCGTGTCATCTGTGGTTAAAAATCCTTGGTGCTTTGAATCCCCCCATGAGGCAAGCCTCATCTGCCACAGGGCGGCGGCAAGCCACAGCACTCCGGGTGGAACTGCGGCGCGGTATATGCTTTCGCAGATCCGATGTTTGATTCGACTGAAGTCGAAGCTACTTTTTTGCTCGCTGCCACTCGGCTTCGGTGGTGGCGGATTGTTGATTTTCCATCAGCGTTTTCCAGCCGTCTGGGCGTTTGACGAGGAGGCTTTCGAAGTTTACGTATTCGACCTTTGGCTCAGCACCAGGTGCTTGGGAAGTGTAGCAGAAGATCCCACTCTCGAGGGCGGTGGTGGCATCACCTAGGCGACGAGTGAAACGAAATTCTACACTCGCTTTTATTTTGCCAGCGCGGGTATCGATGAACTCTTGCTGCCAACGAGCCAAGGCCTTGGCGAGGGGTTGGCTGTAATTTTTCGTGCCACTGACGAGCACGCCTTCACTGTGACAAGTAGCTTGGTAGGCAGCAAAATCACCTTCTTTTACAGCACGCGAAACAAGACCCCAGTATTGATTCAATTCCTCGATGCGAGTGGCCTCGGCGGCAGCGAGTGACTTGTCGCTCTTTTCTAACAATTCTTCTGCGCGAACGACAACAACGAAAAAAATCCATAGCCCAAAAAACAGTGCGGTAATGCGTGAAATCATGATGGGGATCATACGATAACTGGCGCAGGACTCAAGTAGTAATGTGATTTTGTAAAATCTATTTCGACGCTCCCACGCACCAACGGTGCAATGACTCGGAAGCCCATGGCATCGCCATGGGTGATGGTCACCCACGTTCTACAGAGCCCTGAAAGGGCGATACAGCAACAGCCGCAGATGAGTTGTGCCCTTTCAGGGCTTACCCTTGTTGATGGCAAAAGACAATTTTTTCACACAAAGCCACAAAGGCAGTAAGTGCACGGATAAGCGTGCGTCTTGTGTTTTTTGTTAGATGGACCTTTTCTTAGCTATCGTGGCTTCGTGTGAGATATCCTAACAAAAAATAAGGGGTTGCAAACCCGATCTCCATAGCTGGGCGAGCAAAAATTTCATTGAGGTATCGGATCAGTGCGTTTGATTTTTTTTTCCTCCCACACTGCCTCATCGGTTTTTTTATCGTAGGTCAAAATGCGCGATGCACTGCCGGGAGCGAGTGGAAGATCGATGCGTGGCAACCATTTTTTAAGATCCGCAATCACAGCGGCGTTCTCGGGTTTTTTAGCGATGTTCGTCCATTCGTTAGGGTCGTTCTGGATGTCGTAAAGTTCCTCGCTATCATCAGCGTAGTGGATGTAGCGCCAACGCTCAGTGCGGATCGCATGATTGCCTTGATTGTGGCTAGTGATCGCTGGATGCTCACGTTTGGTGACAGCATCTTTGAGTTGTGGCACTAGACTTAGTCCCTCGAGATCAGCACGCGCTGGCAGATGTGTTAGATCGATGAGAGTGGGATAAATATCTAACAATTCTGCGGGTTGCAGACAACGTTGACCACCTTTCACTCCAGGGCCAGCAAAAATCAAAGGCACCTTCGTACTGCGATCCCAGAGAGTATTTTTTCCCGTGATTCCTTTTTCTCCTAAATGCCAACCGTGGTCGCCCCACACCACGACAATGGTATTTTCCGCGACGCCCGCTTCATCCAACGCAGTGAGCAAGCGGCCTACTTGCGAGTCAACAAAACTCGTGCAAGCAAGATAACTGCGCACCAGATTCCGCCACTGGTTGTGCTCCTTAATCCAGGTCAAGCGCGGTTCAGGCAATTGCCAATGCAGGTACCACGAAAATCGCGGTGTATCGTCACGATCATTTTCGAGAACTTTTGGCAAAACACTATCGTCATCAGGATAAAGATCGAACCATTTTTGCGTGGCGTAGCACGGCACATGAGGCAGGAAAAATCCGGCAGCGATAAAAAATGGCTGATCCTTCGGCGAGGCTTTGATTTGCTCAATCGCCCAGCTTGCGACTTTGTAATCGCCCTTGCCCGTGTCATCGTTATCGAGCGGCCAGACACCCCAATCCATCAGCGGATTATTGCCCATCGGGGTTACGCCAATGAGTTTTTTTGGCGGGGTGCTACCCACTCCACCATAAGGTGCCGTCACTTGAAATTCTGGGGCCGCGTGCTTTTTGCCAGCGCCCGCCGTGGTGCCACCGTGGAAAATTTTTCCCGTTGCAAACGTATGATAGCCCTGCGCCGCAAAGTGCTGTGGCAAGGACACCCGCGTCTTAAGTTCAGGGAGCGACCGCGGCGCTGGTGACAGCCCGTAGATCCCAGTGGAGGTGGGGCGCAGACCTAACAATAAACTCGTGCGCGACGGATTGCACAAGGTCGCTTGGCAATGGGCGTTGAGAAATGTCGTGCCGCGTGCGGCGAGCTGATCAAGGTGAGGAGTTTTCGCCAAGGGATGCCCACCGAGGTGACCAATCCAGTCGTTTTGATCATCGATGGCGATGAATAAAATATTCGGACGCGCGCTATCGGCAGCACTAACAAAAAAAGTTGTGAGAAAAAAAAGTGCCGCAGAAATGGAAAACACGATGTGTTTCATGATAGGTTTTTGTTAGATAAATCGATTGCAATCGTGCAAGTTCATTTTGCAGGCTCTGCAGTTTTTTCCGACGTTGAAAAGGATGAAAAAGGAATGTCTTGAGCGAGAATGAGTTCGCCATCTAGTCCGCAAATTTCTAACCTTAGTTCTGGATGCGGACCATCCCATTTCACGCGCATCAATCCAAAATTAGCTCTGGTATAAGGTCGCTCGTGCGTGCGAAATCGATTCGGCGGTGGAGGACTGAGTTTTTTCTCCACGGGTGGTTTTGGCTCTTCGGGTTTTACCTCGACGATTGGTTTTGGTTCGCTGGGATTTTTCTCGTCAACGGAGTTTTCCGGAAGAGGCTTGGCAGTTTCTGGCTTGATGACTGGCTTCAGCGGCTTCGTTAGATTTAAACCGCTAGTTGTCATGTCATAGAGCGGATACGGGGCGCCATCGGCAGGTTTGAGCAAAGAAAATTCCGCGATATGACGATCACCACTCACGATCACCACACCCTTTGCTTGTGTTTTGTGAAGCAACGCTAAAAATCGATCGTATTCTTTGGGGAAATTTTGCCATTTTTCAAAAGGGTGCTCGGCAGAAATAAATTGGATACTAGTCACCACCACGCGGATTTCAGCAGGTTCACGCAAACGACGCTCTAACCATTCCCACTGCGCGTCACCGAGAATGGTGACACCAGCGTCGGTATTGGCTATATTGGCTTTACCGTTGACGGGGTCTTTTTTCAACGGTGAACGGAAGCTGCGAGTATCTAACAAAATCAACTGCACGCGCTTGCCTTCGGGGCCAAAGGTCACACAATTGTAAACACCGGGAGTGCTACGCAAAGGTGATGTGGCTGGCACTTGAAAAAAATCACAGAACTCTCGTTGCGCTGCTGCCGCGCCGACGAAACCAGCTCCATCGTCATTGCTGCCGTAATCGTGATCATCCCATGTCGCAAACAGCGGCGTACTAGCGCGTAATTTCGCAAAACCCGGCATGGCAGCGAAGGTGGCGTATTTTTGCCGTAGCACTAGCGGATCAGCAGAATCGCCGTAGATGTTATCGCCGCAGAGCACAAACGCATCACACTTGGCATCGATGATGCGATCCCAGATCGGCTGAGGGCGTTCTTGTCGTGCACAGGAGCCAAAACCAAGAGTGGTGATGGTAAGTTCAGGTCGCGCAGAAACACGATCAGGCATGGAGTTTTCCACCGCGAGCAGCAGTGATCCAGGCAGCAGCGCAAACATCAGTCGAAGCAATTTCATAATGTATGTTACTTAAGCCTGACAGTTGATCCAGCACAAAAGTGCAACAAATACGTTGCAGGAAATTCGCAACTTACATGGATTCATCGCGCAGATGCATCCACAACCTCGGGCCAAGTGTCACGCACGCGGTGAACAGACCAGCAGCCAATCCCCACCACACGCCGCTGGCTCCCATGTGCCATGAATATCCTAGCCATGCCGATACCGGAAGACCGATCACCCAATACGCAGCAAATCCCATCAATGCGGGCATGCGGGCATCCTGCAGGCCTCGTAACATCGACGACGAGGCGACTTGCATACCATCGACAATCTGAAATACCCCCACAATCACTAACAGCGTGGATGCCAGTGTAATCACCGCAGCATCATCGACAAAACGCGCTGCCAACCACGGACCCGCGCAAAAGAAAATTAGCGCATTGATGGTGGAAAATACTGCCGCGAGTAACCAACCAGAAAATACGACAGGTCGCAGTCGCCCATGATCCGCAGAACCTTTCACTTCACCAGTGCGCACGGTGAGTGCCATCGACAAGCCTAACGGAACCATGAAGGAAACCGAGGCACAAGTCATCGCCACTTGATGAGCCGCCATCGAGATTTCTCCAAAAGCCCCCATCATCAAACCCGCCGCAGAAAACGCCCCCACTTCACAGAGCATCTGAAAACTCGCGGGCACACCGATTTTCCACTGGTGCAAAATTTCACGCCACACGGGTAAACGTAGCCAGCGATGCGGCACCCAATCACGCAATTGTTCATCGCTCATCATCCAAAAAAACATCGCGAGTAAAATCGCCATGCGGGAAATCAATGTCGCCCATGCTGCGCCATTCATGCCTAGCACTGGGCAGCCCCATTTGCCATTGATCATCACCCAGTTCAGCAGCACATTCAACAATACACCGCTGAGAAAAATCCAAAACGGCGGCCATGGACGATTCATCGCATCGGCATGATTTTTCAACGCGATCGAAGCCAGTGCTGGCACGATCGAAGCCATGATGATGAAAAAGTAATCGCGCGCTAACACCGTCACCGCTGCGGGCTGACGAAACAAACCTAGATGAGGCAACATCAACCATGTAAGCAGAAAAAACACCAAGCCCAGAGCTAGCGAAATGTATAAGCCATGCCGACAACTACTCCGTGCCGCCTGTGGATTCTGTGCGCCGCGGGCATGGGCGGAATGGACCGAAATACTCGTCAATAAACCAATGCCAAAAACAAAGGGCATGTAAAACAATGAGTTGGCAAACGTCAACGTCGCCAGTGCTAAGACCCCCAAATGACCGACCATGAGCGTATCCGCCACACCTAACAACATTTGGCTCAGTTGCCCAATCATCAACGGCAACGCCAAGCGTAGCGTAAGTTTGGATTCATGAAAAAGTGACATGGAGCAAAGGCTATGAATCGCAAAAATCTAACGATGATCCACACCATGGGATCCATTCACGAGAGAGATTCCTGTGCGATAGAAAAATTATCGACGGCTCATGAATAAACGCAGCACATACCAAAAGAGCAGTGCTACACTCGCGAATAACGAGAGCGATGCCGCCACATATTGTGTCGTTCGATAATGATACATGATATTACTGGTGCTGTGCAAAATACTGCCCGCAGCGAATAACACCATGAGCACCGAGAACCAAAAACCGAGGGTAATCGGCAAGAAGAAGGAAGCCACAATCGCGCCCAGCGCCACCATGCCGCCGATCTTGAGAAAACCTCCGAGAAACGTGAAATCTTTCCGCGTGGTAAAAGCAATCACTGTGAGTCCCAGCACCAAAGCGGAAGTCACAACTGCCGCTTTGCCAATCACACCGTTTTCCATGCTATTGGCCACCATCAACATTGGCAAAAAGATCAACGCTTCTGCCACCACATAGAGACTAAGACCCGCATACTGCACACCGAGAGAAGTGCTGCTCATCGCCCATTTATTCGCAATCCACGAAATCGCCATGAAGCCACCCAAGACCATCAACCAAGAAAATCTTCCTGCGGAGAGAAAAGAAAACACGGCATTCTCCAGACCAGCATGCAGCAGGATGTATTCAATCACCGCAAACACTGCGATCGCAGCGGCCAGATGCCCGTATGTTTTCCGCACAAACTGCGCGCGAGTATCTTCATTTTGCGCACCAATGGTTTCGGGAAAAGTCACTTCGTAAGGATTCATGTCGGAGCAAACATAATAGCGACACCGTAACTGGCAACACAAATCTACACGCAAATCGCATTGCCGTTATCGTGAATAAACGCTTCATTGCTTGAAATTGCCTTGATTGCGGAGGCTTGCCGAGCGCGTGGTTGACTTTCTGCGATGCTTTAAATTCGGCGGTGCTGCGAGAATCGGAAAAATCGCGCATTTTCAGTTTCCAGCGTTGACCCTTGTCGGAAACCAGTTAAATTATTCCTGTCCGTCGTCAATGCATGACGGTAGTTTCTTGTGACTGATTGTAGCGAAATTTATTTTAGAAAACTCGACCATTTTTCTTGGATCCGCTGTGTGGGGAAAGGCAACTTTCTCAACAGCGCGGCACTGAAAGAATGTGCTGAGAAATGTTTACTAGCGGGTGAGCGCTGTATCGTCGTCGATCTAGAAGCTTGCACGGGTATGGACTCCACCTTCATGGGCATGCTCGCTGGATTAGCCATGCGCTTGACCAAGCAAAACGGCGGTGGGCGGCTAGAAATTGCCTATGCTGGTGAGAAAAATTTACAATCACTCGAAGATCTAGGACTTGATGCATTGATGGAAATCAATCCCAGTAGCGCCTTGTGGCAAGGCAAAGGAGAAGTGATCCGCTCTGAACTACAGCCGTGGGTGAAGGGTGGCAAAGTGACAGCTCGCGAACGCGGCGAACATGTTCTCGAAACTCATAAAATTCTTTCCGCAGCGAGTGAGGAAAATGCCAAAAAATTTGAAAGCGTTGTAAATTTGTTAGAGAAAGAACTGGGAGGGCAACCCTAAGTCGAACGCCAGCGACGAATCACACAGCCCATGAAAATCGAACATTACATCTTGTTAGTCTTACTGGCGGCAATGATAATTTTCGTTGTTAGAGGGGTGCGTTATCGGCGCAGTTCAAAAAAGTTAGAAGCAGAAAAAATCGCCATTGTTTCAGAAGAAGAGCGAATGTTTCATTTCCTCCACGATCTTGGAAACGCGATTGAAAAAGACAGCACACAGACGCGCGTGAATCGAATGATTGTCGATGGCGTGGTGAATGTCGTTAGTGCCGCAGGCGGCGCGCTTTACGTAACGAATGATACAAGGCAGACTTTGATTCCTAAGTACATCACCGACAACTGTCCGCAGTTGGTAGGAGTTCCGCTAGAAATTCTCAAACGCGCGCAAAAAGATCAGCGCGTATTATCTAGTCATATCTTGATGGCAAATCAGGCCAGTGATGAGGGCATTCTTGGCCACTGCCTGACCGTGGGCTCAGCAATTATGGTCGATGATGTGAAAACGCACGAGAGCTTTCGCGATGCCTTTATTACCTTCGACGCCAATGTTTCCGCGATGCTTGCTCCGCTGCGCCACGCGGGGAAAGACTTAGGCGTGTTAGCTGTGGCAAAACCGCATGAGAGCGGAAAATTTAGTGAGCATGATTTTTCGGTATTTCGTTCCGTTGCCGAACAATCATCCTTTGCGTTAGGCAATGCGCTGATTCATATCGAGGCCAACGAAAAAAGAAGTCTAGAAAATGAACTGCGCACCGCACGAGAAGTGCAGCGCATTTTGTTGCCGCAGACCAATCCACAAATCAATGGCTATCGCATCGCTGGCACCAACCTGCCAGCACGCATCATCAGCGGCGACTACTATGATTTCATCGATCTAGGTGACGACCGCTGGGGCATTGTGATTGCCGATGTTTCAGGAAAAGGAGTCGCAGCAGGGCTATTGATGGCAATGTGCCGCAGTGTGCTGCGCTCTGTTGCCCAAGGACAGACTTCGCCGACGCATGTGCTTTCGTTAGTGAACCGACAGCTATTTCCCGACATTCGCGAAGACATGTTCATCAGCATGGCCTACCTTATTCTCGATGGCAGCAATGGACATGCAATCATGGCGCGCGCTGGACACGACCCCGCCTTTTGGTATCATCACGCTACTGGTGAAGTGACCATGCTGAAGTCTCCCGGCTTGGCGGTAGGGATCGATAGCGGCGATGTTTTTGAACGTGTCACCAAAGACATGGAACTCACCATTGAGCCTGGCGACTGCATTCTATTACATACCGATGGAGTAAAAGAAGCACTGAACAAACAAGAGGACGAATACGGCATTACTCGCATGAAAGATTCATTCCTGCAAAGCCCCAACATGGGTGCCGAAGCAGTGCTCTCCAACATCCAACGATCGCTAAAAGAATTCACCGGTGAAGCCGCACAGATGGATGACATCACATTGGTTGCGATCGAAAAACGTTAGGGAGATTTGGATTGGTGACAGCTTATTTTTACGCACCAAAGGTGCAATCACTCGGAAGCCCATGGCATCGCCATGGGTATCAGAACCCCAAAATGAACGTGAACCCTGAAGGGGCGACACAAAATAATTACGGATGCTAACCGTTAGGCGAGTTGCGCCTTTTCAGGGCTTTAAATTCTTGATCCTATGATGTCCCAGCGCGATGCGCTGGGACATCGAGTAGCGGGACCGTTGGTGCGTGAAGGCATGATAAATTGAGCAATCTAATTGTCACATCTTTCATCCAACGCACCGCTGATGCGTAAAGGCGCAATCAATGATTTTGCTGCACACAAACACCCTAAAAATAACCAATCGACTTGAGAAAAAAGATTGCTGCGATCAGTGGAATTTGCAGCAGCACGCCACCTAGATAAAAGATCCACTGCGGTAGATAAGTAAAATTCGTGCCAGGCATGAGAGTGTCATGATCCCAACCGCGTTTGATGAGGTTAATGCCATAAGCGGCGGATATGAGGCCGATGGTAATGAGCGTAAAAGGACTCCTCGTTGACATGCTGAGTGAAAATCAGGGAAAAAATTATGGAACGACACGCAGCACTTTTTCTAATCCAGTAAAATGCGTTTCATCGAAACCGGCGGCGCGTTTGAGCAGGAAATCTCTCTCTAACAAATTTTTTTCTTTGGCGGCTAAGCGCCGATCATCACCATCGATGAGTCCACGCAATCTTGCATACCAAGTACCAATCGGCACGGGAAAGTCACTGCCGTGAAAGAGCCGATCAGGCATTCCGCAATGCAAAGCCCGTGCCAGCGATGCACTACGCACTGGGGTATTCAGCGCACTTGTATCGGCATAGAGATTGGGGAATTCCTGCATCATTTTCAGAAGATCACCGAAATAATCTCGATCCAAAAAACCACTATTACTGGCGCAGTGAGCCGCGATCACTTTTACACCAATTTCTAGCGGGCGACGTAGGTAACTGGGGTCTTGGTAAGCGGCGTTAGCCACTGGCACTGTCATTTCTCCGCCAGTGTGGGCTAACAAGGGCAAACCCGATTCCGCCATCAGCGACCAAAAGGCATCGTATCGAGGATCAGAACAATTCACGTCATGACAATTGGGCAGTAATTTTAATGCCCGCGCACCTTTTTCCAAGCAACGATTCAGCTCATCCAACGCATCAGGACGCGCAGGGTGGATCGATGCCGCGGGAAGAAATTCTGGATGCTGTGCGCAAACGGCAAAAACGTAATCGTTAGGGACGTGGAAAGAGCCAAAATCGCGCTTTTTGCCGTCAGGATGATAGACCTCATCTTGGGCTAACAAGAGAGCATGATCTAAGGAAGATTTTTTTAGATCAGCGACTAAACGCTCCACATACTGTGCATCAAATCTTTCATCGGTGACACCCACGGGCATGCCGATCATGCGACGCATCATTTCCCCCATCATGCGATGCCATCCGCTCATTCTCATCCAGCAACCAGATCCTGCAAGGCCATTGCCGACAAGATGAACGTGGCAATCGATTTTTTTGGGCGCTGTAGTTGACATGCGTCAAACTGAGCAAAAAAAGTGATCAATTACCAACCAAAAACAACAGGCGGCACAACGATGCGCACATTGTCTGCTTTCTTATTTTCCAAATCCTCAATCGCGCTAACAGTTCCGGCAGTGAACTCGACTACTCGTTTGTTTTTCTCGATTTGCGTAATGCTCGTCAACTGGCGATACATTTCGCCTGTTCCCTGATTTCTCACCAAGGTATAATTTTTTTGCTCATCAAACTCGATAAACTCCCATGTTCCACTCTGACCTTTATCAGTCAATCGAACCGTGCTTTTTGTCGGTTGACCTAAGGATTTTGCCACTTCGTCGGTGGTCATGCCCAGAGCGACTTCTTTATCTTCGATGAGTTTATTAATCTCCAACTGACGCGTGTAGAATTTTTTCAAGTTATCGACAAATTGCGGGTCTTTCGAGGCGAAGGCCCACGGACCAACCCAACCAGAAATCCCATCGCGCGTGCCTTGACCCCTTACTTTATAAGCTTTTTCCGAGATTGCCTCAATTTTAACTTTTTGGTCTGCTTTGATCATTCCTAATTTTACTTTGCCATCCACGTCAGAAAAAACGGGCGCTTCTTTGATGATCATCAGCTCGATTTGTTTGTCTGGCAAATCAGTGAGATAAACGACCCGCGGGTCGCTATCGAGCAATGATTTACGCGAGGAACCCACCTTCGACTGAGCCGCTAGCGGCAGTAAAGACAGGCATAAGAAAGCGAGCAACGTTTTCATAAAAAAATAAATAGCAGAAATGGCGCAGAATGCAATGTACTTTCGTATGACGGCAGGCCCACAGAATTTATTCGATAAAAATGCACTTTTTAAATCATGAAATCATTGCAGCCTTGTCATTTCTGCGCAATGGTGGGCACGCCCTATGCGCTATCCTACTTCTGCCAAATTGTTTGAAATCGCCAAAACCATCATTCCTGGTGGGGTGAACTCTCCTGTGCGCGCCTTCCGCAATGTCGGTGGCGATCCGTTTTTTGTACGTCGCGCTAAGGGCAGCCGCATCGAGGACATCGATGGAAAAAGCTACATTGACTACATCGGCACCTGGGGCCCAGCGATTCTTGGCCATGCACCGATGTCGGTGATCAATGCCGTTCATGAAGCCGCGAAAAATGGATTATCTTTCGGCATCCCCAATGTGTTAGAGGTGGAAATGGCACAGATGATCACGTCGTGGGTGCCATCGGTCGAAAAAGTGCGCATGACCAATTCTGGCACCGAGGCGACGATGTCGGCGATACGACTCGCACGTGGCTATACCAAGCGCGACAAAATCATCAAGTTTGACGGCTGCTATCACGGCCACAGTGATTCATTGCTTGTCGCAGCAGGTTCTGGCGCGCTCACCCATGGCGAGCCAGATTCCGCAGGCGTGCCAGCGGCATTTGCAGCGGAAACGATTGTGTTACCCTTCAATGATCCAGCTGCGGTAGAGGCGGCATTTTTGCAATGGGAGGGGCAAATCGCCGCACTGATTCTCGAACCGTATCCCGCCAATGCTGGATTGATTTTGCCGCAGCCTGGTTTCCTTTCGTTCCTTCGTGAAATCACGGAGCGCAACGGCACCGTATTGATTTTCGATGAAGTGATGACCGGTTTCCGCCTCGGCAAAGCAGGCGTGCAGGGACTAGAGCACATCATGCCTGATCTCTCTTGCTTTGGCAAAGTGATCGGCGGTGGATTGCCCGTAGGCGCCTTCGGCGGCAAGGCTGCCATCATGGATTATCTCGCGCCCCTCGGCCCGGTGTATCAAGCAGGCACGCTGAGCGGCAACCCACTCGCGATGGTCGCAGGCATTACGCAACTGCATGAGTTAGAAAAAGCAGGTGCCTATGAAAAGTTGGATGAAATTGGTGCCTACCTGCAAGGGGGAGTCGAAATTATTCTTACGCAAAAAGGCATTCCTCATCGCATGAACCGTGTTGGTTCGATGTTCTGTTTATTCTTTACCGATCAGGAAATCATCAATTTGGATTCTGTCAAAACGCAAGACATGGCACTGTTCCGCAAGTTGTTTTGGTCGATGTTGGATAAGGGAGTTTATATTGCACCAAGCCCCTATGAAACAGGATTTCTTTCATTAGCGCATACCCGCGAGGACATTGATTATACCTTAGATGCGTTAGAAAAAGCAGTGAACGAACTGTGACTAGCCTAGGGGCGTTGCGGCAATCAATTTTATCACCTCATCACGGGTGATTCCATAGCAGCGGACCCAGGTTCTCTTTCCGATACCAGAAGTTAATTCGGTCGCCATGATGATTTCTTGATCGCCACGCTTTACATCGTAGGCATCATTCACGCCGCCGCGTTGCCAACCTTGTTGGTGCAGTGCATCCAGATAGAATACACGTTGATGACCTTCCTCTGACCACAGGGTAAATTCATCGCTCGTCACGCATCGCACAGATTTTTTCTCTTTTGCCGTTTTGTTTTTCTGCGGCTTTTTCAAACTACTACGAACATCGTAGGAACCGCGTTCACGCGCCCAACGGCGAAGTGTTGCTGCGATCATGCTACAGCTGTCGACGATCCATTGATCTCCGGCAAAACGAAACATTTCTTCGATCGGTCGTTTCGGTTGCATGCCACTCGTTCCGCTTTGGTAGCCTGCCGTTCCCATGATGCCATAGTAGATGACCGAAGAAGCAAGCGCGCGCATCGGTCCACCTTGATAGACGAATCCTTTCCATGACGCACTTTGGCCTCGATGAAAGCGATGAGGATGTTTGCGCACCAACAACGCCTCCGCCTTACCGTATCCTCTCTGTTGACGCAGGTAGCCAGAAAATGTCGTCCGCCGATGGTGCCACACAAATGCAGTGGCCGCGAAGCCCATGCGCAAGCCGGCATCACTGAGTCGCCAACAAAAATCCACATCGTCGCCAGCGGTTTGAAACTGCACATCAAAGCCACCAATCTGACGAAACGCCGATGCCTTGATGGCAAGATTGCACCCCGCTAAATGTTCTGCCTCGAGATCGGTAAGCATCACATGAGTGGGCGATCCATCAGCAACAGACATCAAAGCCGCCGTGCGCGTCAATGAACGTGGGGATAAATTCGGCCCTCCTACAGCATCCCACGCACCTCGCGTAAACTCGCGACATAGTCGGACAATCCACTCGCGATCTGGCTCACAATCATCATCCGTATATGCGATAATTTCACCTTGCGCCACCGCCGCGCCAGCATTCCGAGCCACACTCAGGCCACTCGGTTTCAGACGCAGCAAACGCACCCACGGAAAGTCTCTGCCCACAATTTCTGCCGTGCCATCGCGGGAACCATCATCAACGACAATCGTTTCAAAATGACCAACCATCCGTGAAATCGCACGCAAGCAGTTACTGATTCGTGAGGACCCATTTCTCGTACAGACCACGACAGAAACTAGCGGGATTTTTTCTACTATGTTACCCACTAACAAATTTTCTTGAACACTGGCTAATGCCAGTTTTTCATCACCATTGCGATCCATCAAACCAAAGTCCCAATCAAGCACCTCCTGATCGGCATTCCACCAACGATCACTCCATGCATAAATCGTTAAGCCTGCTACGCCTTCGTCATTCATCGCACGGATCCCCCACCCCAAAAGATCGGCCTGCTTTTGCTCACCGTTGCGTCGTGAATCCAATCCAAATTCAGAAATCACCAATGGTCGATCACCAGCCACATGATGCAAGCGTGGCAAGTAGCTACGGAATTCATTTTCTTTTTCCAGATAAACATTGAAGGCTGTGAAGTCGGCATTTTCTGGCTCTAAGTATTCGGTGCTCGGATAATTTGCGTAGGCAAAAAGCAGATGTGGTGCCAATGAATTCCCCAACGAAATGATGTCTTCGATCGCTTCACGCACCTTCTCCGCACCGATCCAGCGGACCAATTCTGCAGGAATTTCATTCGCTACATAAACTCCCGCCAAGGCAGGGTGTGCGGCTATGGATTTCAATGACTCCGCAAGTGATACCCGCGCACGGTAGATGTGCTCTGGTTCCGCGATGAAGTTCACACCATGCGCCCATTTCAAGCCTCCAAAAACCGATAGACCAGCCATCGCTGCGGCATCTAACAAATCAATGGATGGCATTTCAAAAAGTCGAATCGCCTGAAAACCGGTTGCTCGGATTTGTCGAAAATCCTCTATCAGAGAGCGTGGAAAACCCTCAGGAAATGGTCCATAGGTCACACATTTCATGATCACTCGTTGACCATTGTGACGAAAGAATTTCCCGTCCACTGACCAACGTTGATTTATTTTTTCTGACACAGCCGCTACTTTGACGCAATGGTCAGTATTTTCATTCAAAAAAAATCCCCTCAGTATAGAAATACACTGAGGGGAAATGAAAATTGTTTATTTCAATTAGGCAGGTTGATTGATCTCAGATTGATCAATCACGCGAAGAGGAACACGCACCAATACTTTACCGCCGAAACGGATATCGAAATGATAGATGCCAGCTTTTTTCACGGTGCCTTGGAGAGGAGTGATGAGATTTTGCGTAGAAAATCCAGGAGTGCCGGCTGGCATGTTCACTGCCATGTCTGACTCTTCTTGATTTGCCTCAGCCGATGGCTCGGCATCATCAACTAACAAGATCGAAAATTTATGACTTCCGTGATCTTCTGCGGTGAAGCAAAAGCGCAACGCAAGGTTGCAAGCAAAGTTCGCGGGAAAGCTTTGAGCGACAATCGCATCAAAGGCACCCAATACATTTAATTTGCCTTGGTTTTCCACGGCCGTATCACATAGTGTAGCAACAAGTAATTCCATACGCACGAAGTAGTAGCGCAATTTATCACATCGACAACAAAAATATTATTTCAGCTAACGTGATAATAAGGCCTTCACCGTTTAAGATGTTTAGCAGCCCATCGTCTGATGATCACGAATCACTCACCTAAGCCTTTGGCATAGGCACCGCCTTCATCAAACAGAATCACCATCGGTCGGCAACAGATCTCACAATCGTAGTCCCATTCCGTTGGCAATTCATCAAAGGACGGCGGAACCACCTCAAAATATTCGCCGCATGTAGGGCACATTACCATGCTTGTCTCCATGCCGGACAATGACACAATCGCGACAATGTGCAACGGTGGAAATCGAACTTTGCCAGCAATATCCTGTGAATGAGCTTTAACCTTGCATGACACGGATATTTATGTTCATTCCATTTATGCACTACTCATTGCTTGCAACTACTGTGTTATCTTTGCTGATGGCAAACCTTGTCTCCGCTGAACCAGCAGTGGCAACACCTGCTCCCAAAAAGGCAGCTCCCCACGATTTCAAGAAATGGAAAGGTGCGATTGACGCCTTTGAAAAAGCCGATGCAAAATCCCCTGCTCCGAAGCAGGCCGTGCTTTTTGTCGGAGCATCAACCATTGTTAGATGGAAATCATTAGCGCAGGATTTTCCTGGCACCGTGGTATTGAATCGTGGCTTTGGTGGAAATGAAATCGCAGACTCAACATATTATGCAGATAAAATCATTTTTCCCTATGATCCCAAGATGATTTTTCTACGTGCTGGCGGCAACGACATTCACTCAGGCAAATCACCGGAAAATGTTTTCAACGATTTCAAGGATTTCGTCGCTAAGGTGCGCAGTAAATTTCCTACAGTTCCCATCGCCTACATCGCACAGAGTCCATCACCCGCGCGTTGGAATGAGCGTGAGGCTGGGGACAAGTTGAACAAGTATGTTGCTGAATATATTCAGTCCAACAAAAATCTAGTATTCGTTGATGATGCGAAAATTTCCCTCGATGCTTCTGGGCAAGTGCGCCCAGAATTGTTTGTGGAAGACCGCCTGCATTTCAATGAAGCAGGATACAAATTACTCGCAGAAGCAGTGCGCCCGCACTTGCCGAAATGATTGTAAGCAATTCAGTTTGCTGTTAGCAGGGCTTGCGTGCCGGGCTCCCATGCCAAACCCCAGTCGCGCAGAGCTTCTAACACCGGACGCAATGCCGCGCCTTTGGCAGTGAGTTGATAAGCAAGTCGCTTGCTTCCATCTGCGGCAGGGATTTGCATTACGAGTTCATAATGTGCTAGGTGTTGCAGCCGCTCGCTCAGAATATTGGTAGGGATCCCTTCAGGAGATGCCATGAAGTCCTTAAATCGCGAGCGACCAAACATGAGATCGCGGATGACCAAGAGCGTCCAACGATCCCCTAGCGCATCCAAAGAACACGCCAAAGGACAAACTGAACGTCGCACGTTTGGGAGTTGTTGATTCTTCACAGTGGTAGATTTTGGCATGACAAAAATCATACAGAATAAATTAATTGCAATCGACAAGTGTTTTACTTGTGCTTTGCAAGTATTGTGAAATGATTGCTCATGGATCAAAATCCCGAAGCAAAACTTGCTGCTCCCGGAGCTGGGCTACCTCTGCCTGAACTCATGATTGGCAAGTTGTTATTTGCGCTAAAACGCTGGACAGGAAACCGTGAGTTGTTTGATCGTCGTTTCAAACAACAGCGAGCCGCCATCCGTGCCATTCTTGATCAATGTGATCCCACTACACTCAGTCAACGTGTGCTTATTGCAAGACCACCTGGCCTGGAAGATAGCAGTCGTTATTGATCAATTTTGATGACATTGGATCATCTGCGTATTGTTCATCATGAATTCATCCGCGTGATGATAACATTAGCAAACGACGCAGTGCCGAAAGGTGAAGCAAGTAACGCTGCGGTAAAACCTGATTCAATGGTCACAGCGGATGTGCTGCAAACTTAGGAGACCTCGTGCGATGCGCTGTTAGCCGCGGTGGAAAACATTTCTGATTTTAAGACAAAACTGCGTTTTGCTCATCCATGGTTCGGACCGATGGATGCTTATGGCTGGCATGGTCTGGCAGGTGGCCACATGAATATTCACCGAATTCAAATAGAACGAATCATTTTAGGATTGAAAAACCAAAGAAATACATTGCCATTACCTACGGTAGAATTATGATAGTATTTTTATAAAATAATTCTTGCCATTCTAATAATTCCATCTTATCAACTGCCCACCGCGATGGACTGCGCATAAGAACGCAGTTGCTGTGGTCACCGATAAAAAGATTTCCCTACGGGGATTGAGTCATGTCTTAGGACGTGATTCGGGCGAGAAGTATTAAGGGGTTTTTACTTCTCGCCCATTTTTTCGCTTTTCGCTCATCTCGCAGGTAAAATTTTCGCCTTGCTAAATTTGATCACTGGGATGAAGTTCAGCAAGTCAAGCCACAGTCAAAACTGCGGTTGAATTTTAGAAACGCTACAAAACCTAACGGATCACCACTCATGAAAATAATGCAATTCTCACTTGTCAGCTTTCTAATCTTCGTAGGTGTCTGCACAGCAGCGCCAGGCGAAACCGGCACAACCAAGGGCATCATCGACGTCAGCAAACTGGAGCGCCCTGCAGATGCCACCACGCTTGTGGGAACAGACAGCTACAATCTACTGCCAGACGGCACAACCGCAGGCACGAAGTGGGTATTTGCCGAAGGTGTTCTTACCGCATCACCAGATTGGGACAGCGTGCTTACCAAAGAGGCCTACCAAGACTTCCGTATGCATGTGGAATTTAATGTCAATGAAGTAAAAGACGTCAAAGACCCTGAAGCAAATGGCAACTCTGGCATCTACATTCAACAGCGTTACGAATTGCAAATTCATAATTCCTACGGAATCTCTGAGGCCGACTACAAACATAGTTTTTGCGGCAGCATCTACCGTCAGAAAAAACCAGATAAGTTGGTTTGCAAAAAAGCAGGCGAGTGGCAGACCTACGAGATCGTGTTCCGCGCAGCTCGTTTCGATGGCGACAAAAAAATAGAAAATGCACGCATCACGGTTTATCAAAATGGCGAACTTATCCACGACGACTATTCCATCATCGCTAAGACTGGTGTGGGTGAGAAAGAAGGACCAGATGCGCGCCCGATCAAACTACAAGGACACCACAATCCTGTGCGTTTTCGTAATGTTTGGATCCAAAAACTGAAGCTTGATGCAGATGCCGCGAAACCTGCGACTAAGGAAGCAGAGAAGATCGTCGATAATCAAAAAAAAAAGGTTATACCTACGTAACACCGTTTGATCAAATTCCACCTTCGCCAGCCCTAACCCCGCAGGATGCGTTAAAAACATTCAAGTTGCACGAGGACTTTGCGCTTGATCTTGTCGCCAGCGATCCAAAGATTCAAAATCCGTTAGCAATTAGTTTTGATGGCAACGGCCGCATGTGGGTGGTCGAAATGCGCGGCTACATGCTCAACATCGCAGGTGATGGAGAGAGCGATCCGATTGGCCGCATATCCATTCTTACGGATGCCGATCACGATGGCGTATTCGAAGGCTATCAAGTATTCATGGATGGACTCAATCAACCCCGCTCGATTGCGTTTTATAAAAATGGCATCCTCTACGCTGGTCACGAAAAACTTTATTTTGTAGAAAACATCAACGATAAAGCAGGCAAGATGACCGTGATCGATGACAACTACGCCGGCACCGGTAATGTAGAGCACCGCAGCAACGGCTTGATGCGTGGCTTAGACAATTGGTTTTACAATGCGAAATCGAATGCCCGCTACCGCGAGATCGATGGCAAATGGGTCAAGGAAACCACCGACTTTCGTGGGCAATGGGGCATTTCTCAAAACAACTACGGGCGATTGTTTTACAACGAAAATTGGTTCGGCATGAAAGCAGATCAATTGATGCCTAACCTACTAGCACGCAATCCTAACTTCCCGAAAGCGACGGGCACAGCCACTAATATTTCTTATCGTGATAAAATTTTTCCCGCTCGCATCACCCCCGGCGCCAATCGTGGTGGCGAAGGTGATCTGGATGCAAAAGGCTACCTCTCTGCCGTCACAGCCGCTTGCGGACCAGTCGCTTACCGTGGTGATCAATTCCCGCCAAAGTACCGCGATACCGCTTTCTTTTGTGAACCATCAGCGAATTTTGTGCGGATGCTCAAGGTCACAGAAAATGACGGCGCACTGAGCGGCATGCATCCACTGGTCGAGCGTGAATTCCTTGCCTCCACCGATGAACGCTTCCGTCCCGTAAATCTTTTCAACGCTCCAGATGGCAGCTTATTTATGGTCGATCTCTACCACGGCATCATCCAGCACAAAGCCTACATTACCCCGTATCTGCGCGAGCAAATCGCCCATCGCAATCTCGAAAGCGATCCACATCTGGGGCGCATCTACCGCATCAAATACAAAGGTAATCCGTTAGGCGCGACTCCGCAAATGTTAGAGAAAAGTGCCGTCGATCTGGTGTCCTACCTCGCACATGATAATGGTTGGTGGCGCGATACTGCTCAGCAGTTGATCATCGATCGCGGCGACCGCAGTGCCATTGCACCACTCAATGTCATGGCAGCCAATCAAAGCAGGCCGCTCGGTCAAATCCATGCACTGTGGACACTCGAGGGTCTCGGCGCAGTGAACACCGGCGCTATAAGCAGCGCACTGAGTTCTAACGATCCACATGTGTTAGAGATGGCCATACGTCTCACCGAAAAACTACTGCCCGCAGAAGCAGAAAAATTACTCCCACGTCTCACAGAATTAGCAAAACGATCCGAACTCATCGTGCGCCTACAACTCACCGCCACCCTCGGCAGTGTGCCTGGTGATGATGCCTTGGTATTATTGAAAAAACTGTTAGAAGAAAACGGCAATACACCATTCTTCCGCGAGGCCGCCATTCATGGTCTAAAAGGGCGCGAAAAACGCTTCCAAGAAATTCTCGGCAACGATGCAACTGACGGCAAGCTGCGCGAATATCTAGCAGAATGTCTGCGCATCAAGACTACCGCCGCCGCATTTAAATTACCGCAGGATAAAGCACATCTTGCCTCTTTCAATCGTGGAGAAACCTTATTCACTGCTCAGTGCATGGCTTGTCACGGGCCAGATGGAAAAGGCATCGAGCAACTCGGACCACCACTCGTTGGCTCGGAGTGGGTCACCGGTTCGCCAGAACGCCTCGTTGCCATTTTGCTACAAGGCCTAGCCGGACCGATTCGCGTGGCGGGGAAAAGTTACGTGCCCGCCGCCGCGATGCCAGGCTTTAAATTAAACCCAGAAGTCACCGATGCCCAACTCACCGACATCGCTACTTTCGTGCGCTTCGCCTGGGGCAATGGCAAAGAAGCAGTCAAACCAAAAACTCTAACAGAACTTCGCGCTGCACTTGCTGATCGCGAAACAGCATTTTCTCCAGAAGAAGTTGAAAAACTCTATCATTAATCAACGCAACATACCCTAGATATGAGATCATCCATCATTTGTCTTCTTACCGCCCTGCTCGCCAGCATCGGAATTCATGGCGCTAACGCTGCCAACCTCAACGGCACCACCGGCAATATTTTCAAAGTGGATACGAAGAATCAATGCTTCGAGCTACTCAAGGAAACCGAGTATGATCCAAAAACCGACATGGGACAATCGCGCTTCACTGTTTACTGGAGCGATAAAACCAGCATCATCAAGGTGGAAGAAAAAACAAACTTTGCCGGAATCAAAGGTCCAGTAATCACCCAATTTCAAGGTATTGACGCCGCAAGCGTCAAGGCAGTAAAAGATCACAAACCCTTTGAAGCACGTGTTGCGACGGTGCAAATCGGTGCGACAGCAGTAGCCGCTGCCGATCCGCAGAACCAGCGAGTAGAAGGTTGGTTCACCCCGGATGCGGGAGAAGCACCACGTGGTGGCAGCATCAAAATCGATGACAAAGAAGTGAAAGTTTCGCTGCGCAAAGCGAACGCGCGACTCTACATCCGCCAACCACTGCGCCCCGCAGATCTGGCTAACGGTTTTTGGAAAACAACCATCAAAGGTGCAGAGGTCAACGGCAAATTTTTGATCGAAAGCATGGAAATTTTACCGTTAGAAGATCCGCGTGCCAGCGATGACCCTGCACTGCCGAGGGTGTTGGTGATCGGCGATTCGATCAGCATGAACTACCACGAAGCCGCGAAAGCCGCGCTGAAGGGCGTGGCAAACTACCATCGTAATGAAGGCAATGCAGCTGCCACCAAAGAAGGTGTGCGCAATCTGGAACTTTGGTTAGGAAACTATCAGGAAAAAGGCGGTCACTGGGATGTGATTCAGTTCAACCACGGATTGCACGATTTAAAACAAACTTATGACGCTGCCACTGACACATTTGGTGCCTATAATGTGCCGCTGGAGGAATACAAAAGGAACTTGGAAAAAGAGATCGTCATTCTCAAAAAAACGGGCGCTAAGTTAATTTGGTGCTCCACCACTCCCGTGCCTAATCACAATAAAGGAACTTACGCGCGACGTAAGGGTGCCTCACTAGAGTTCAATCAAGCGGCCAGAGAAGTCATGCAAAAGCACCCCGAGATTCTCATCAACGATCTTGCGAATGTAGTGGATTCCTCGCCGATATTTGACAACTGGCGCAAGACCGTCGACGTGCATTTTTACCAAGCTGCGGAGCAAAAAATGTTAGGCGAAGCTGTCGCGGCCAGTGTGCGCGCGGCACTTGCCACACCAAGCGCCGCAGACGATGCACTGCTAACCCTGCCGATTCGTTTCCATCTCACCCAAGGTGCTACGATGACCGTAAAAGGGCAAGCCATGGAGGTTTGGGTCACAGCAGAAGATCTCAAAGGTCCCGTGCTCGCCGAAATCAACCGCATCTGGAAACCCGCGAACATCCAGTTCGCGATCGAACGCGCGCAGGTGGAACCTATACTAAAACCAGATCAATTTGAAAAATTGATCAAAAATATCGAAACCGCAAAGCGTGGTGATGAAGAGCAACGCGGCTCCACACGCACCGACAGCATTGGAAAATTGTTAGACAAGAAAGAACTCCACCCCAGCGCCCACAATGTTTATTTATTGCCCTTCATCGGCGCCACTTATCAAGGTTACGCGCAACTCGGCGGCACCCATGCCGTCGTCGGTGTGTGGACGGATAAATTTTCACGCGGCGAAAAGCCACCCGTGAAAACACTACTCGTCGAGCCATCGCCGATGAAAGTTGGATCGCTCGCACGCACCATCGCTCACGAACTAGGACACAATCTTGGACTCGTCCATCCCGATAAAGCAGAACGATCCCCTGTCGGCCGACTGATGGGTGGCCGTAATCAAGGCTACGAACTGATCCCCGCAGAGATTGCCACCGCGCGCGAAACGGCCAAAAAACATCTCACGAAAAAATAACATTGTTAGGCTATCAACGTGGCAGCCATGTCTAGCCACCCAACCCACTGCGTCGACACGTAGCGTCCCTATTTCGTCTTTTACAGAATCGCGGACCAAGAGTGCAATCCATCGATCACCTCGCACATCGCGCTAGGATCATGGAGAACGTTGTATTTTTTTGAGGAGTAAATTTCCAAGAAATATCCTTGACATGCCACAATTGCCTGAAAAAGTGAAAACCTACGAAATTCGTAATGCCTATTACTTATTTTTTATTATCCATCTAACAAAACCACAGATATGAAAGCAAAAAAATACAATCAATTCCTCATCGCCGCACTGCTCGCCGTACAGTCAGCGCACGCACAGACATCGCTAACATGGAACGGCGGCGCTACCGATGACA
>CAIRGO010000010.1 GCA_903878115.1 Akkermansiaceae bacterium
ATCGATCACGAACGCCGCATCGAGAGTCGTGGTGATGGTATTGGTAACCGTCGGCGCTCCCGCCGCGCTAAAGATCACGGTATCGGCAGAACCAGGAATGCTAGCCGCATCTAACGAGCCGCCAGGATTAGTGGTCCAGTTCGCTGTGGCGCTACCCAGCGTGTTCCAAGACAAATTTTGCCCACCGCGCCAGTAACTCGGCGTATAGGCGGTGACGGTGAGGCTGACTAAAGTGTCCGTTTTATTGATCGTATAATTGAAACCATTGGGGGCTGTGCCGAGAGCATACGTTGCAGCCGCCAATCCGCTAGGAGCCGTCAGCAATGTGTAGGTGCCAGGTGTCACCGTTTCTCCAAGACCAAGGCCAGCATTGAAGAAGTTCAACGTAACCACGCCGCTGGTGACTGCGGTTCCCGCGGCACCAACGTTAATTTTATCGGCGATCCCATCACCGATTTCAAAGCCTACTTGTGCGCCAGCGCTCAAGGTGAGCGCACCAACCGCATTGCCTAAAGTAAGTGACTGAACAGCAGAGTTTCGCTGATCGAGATTCCCTGTCGCGCCAACCGAGATCGTCGCCACGCCGACAGTGCCGAAGCCTGCTTTCAGTGTGCCTTCGTTCACCGCAACACCTGCCGCGCCACCATTGAGTGTGGTGGAGCCAGTGATCACTGTAGTACCTGCACCTGTTTTGATTAAATTACCACCTGCGCTGGTAACAGCAACGGTAAGAACTCCCGTCGAGTTCACTACGTCCACTATGCTATTCGAGGCTCCAATCACGATGGGACGATTCAGGTTATTAGCTCCTGATGAAGTGTAGCTGATGCCGCCGCCGTTGAGATTGACAACGGTAGAGTTACCAAGTGGTCCATCCGTCGCAGGCGAGGATGGGAAAGCAACCAATCCACCGTTTACGTTGAGTGCACCTGCAAAATTACTACCGCCAACGCCTGAGGGGCTTGCTAAGGTCTGCGTGCCAGAGCCAATTTTCGTCACCGAAAGCGTATCCGTGGTGTTATTGATCGCGCCAGTATGGTTCCCGTTTGCATTGTTGTCGCCAAGGGTAAGTGTAACCGTGCCGCTGGTGCTGACCACGTTGCCGCTGCCGCTCAAGCCGTTAATCGTTTCGCTACCACCCGCAAGGCTCAGCAGACCGATGCCCGTAGCGTTGCTGTTGACAATGACATTTCCAGTGCCGGCGCCGTTCGGGATTTGATCCGCCGCGAGCAATTGCAAAGTCGCCGATTTGCCCGAGGCTGCGTTGAAGTTAACGACAGTATCGCCTTGGTAGTCGTTGGTGCCGGCCGCATTGTTGAGCGTAACCATGAATTGCGTGGCAGATGCGCTCAGTGAAGTGATGTCCAAGACCAGACCCGAAGCACCTGTGACTTTGTTAGTCAAGAAAAAGGATCCTGCCGTTCCCGTATTCGCAGTAAACGTTGCAGGTGCGAGATTCGCCGTGATCACGCCAGAAAGAGTGATTCCCGCCGCATCAGCGCGCATGCCCACGCGGTCAGTGCCAAGCGCGGTGTTGCAGATGATGGGATTGGCCAAGGTTTGCGCCCCAGTCGCAAAGTAAATACCTGCTTGATCGGAGGGTGACTCGCCAATTGAAATCGGACCGGTCCCGTAGGCTCCAGCTACGATGGTACCAGGTGCCATGCGCGTGCCTCCAGGAGTATTGGTAAGTATAATGCCACCGGAGAAGGTGTTGGCGCCGTTGGTAAGAAGGAAGGAGCCGTTGGCGTTGGTAACTCGCAAAGCCAAAGTCCTCGAAGCACCATTCGTGATGTTCACCGCAGAACTGCCCGCCGATGTAATGCTGAGAGTGCTGGTGCCAGAACCTGCCGCATTGTCCGTCACGATTCCTGTAGTAACGCCACCCAGTGTGGAGACGGATGCGTCCAAACCATTCAAATCAAAGACACTCGTGCCGTTAACGGTTAGAGCTCTACCGATGGGTAGTGCATTCGCAATACCTTGGCGGATGCTGCCTGCAGCTATGGTGGTGCCGCCGGTGAAGGTGTTGGTCCCGGAGAGTGTCATAATTCCTGCTCCGGTCTTGTTCAGTGCGAGCGTGCCGACTCCACCGTTTTGCAGGCTACCGCTAAAGGTGAAATCCGTCACACCACCTGCCGTGAGGGTGGCTGCTGTGGAGGCGTGATTGTTCTGAACCGTGCCATCTCCAGCCAGAGAGAGAATGGTGTTGCTGAATCCGTTGAGGCGCAGGATACCGGTTCCGCTCACGGTCACTGCGGAAGCACTGCTGAACGAGTTTGTTGCACCACCTTGAAGGATGTCGCCGTTATCCACCGTGGTGTCACCGCTGTAGGTGCTGGTCAACGCGGGGGCGGAAAGGGTGACGAGGCCGCTGAAGTCGAGGGTATTTGTGCCGCTGATTGCACCGCTGACGGTGAGGGTGGAACCATTGGCACCTGAGCCGTTCACGCTCCAGGTCTGTGCTGCACCCAAGAGTATGGGTGCGGAAATCGTGATGCTGCCAGCATTATTTCCCACATTGAGACCATCGGCCGATGACGTCGGTGCGATGGCAAGAATTCCGGGGACTCCCGCTGGTGTCACACCTGGAGCGATGGCGACCGACGCAACACCATTTGGATCACTGCCGAACAAGATCTTATTGACCGTGAAATTATTATCCAGGGTCGTCGTGATAGCACCGCCTGTGTTGGTGGCGTTGATGGTGCTAAAGTTCACCGTATTGCCGACAGCAGGATTGGCTTGGGCATTGGTGCTTCCTGCCGCATCAGAATACCAGTTGGTGTTGGAACCGCTGATAGCACTCCAACTGTTGCTGGTGTTACCACGCCAGAAGAGATCTCCAGCGGTTGCGGGAGTAACGCTCAATCGAACCAGTGAATCCGTGCTGCTCAAGGCGTAGACGAAACCACCCGGTGCACTCGTCAAACTGTAGACTGCACCGCTTAAGCCACTCGGAGCTGTGATGAGATCGTAGGTCGAAGCACTTCCAAATCCCGCCATAGCCGTAATGCCGATATTTACAGTGCCTGTCGTAATGGCAGAATTCGGGGTGATGATGGAGTCGGAGGCTGCCGTATTCGCGCCCAATTCGAGACCAATCGTCGCTGCTGCAGTGGCAGATCCAAGCGTGAGTGCCGAAACATTCGTCAGTGGATTCGCTGAACCGCTGGCAAGAGTGAAATTTGCGCCATTTGCAGTTGTCGGGGTAATGGCAAGAGCCGTGTTCGTTGGGATCGAACCGGACAGGATCAGAGTTCCTCCATTGACCGTGGTACCACCGGTGTAGGTATTCGTGCCGGAGAAGGTGAAATTGCCAGTGTTCGTCGCTCCGATGGTAATGGCATTAAGATTACCGCCGTCGCCGATGTTCCCGGAGAAAATGACTTTCCCGCCAGCTAATTCATAGGAGAGCGAACGATTGGTGCCGGTGCCGGTTAGCGTGACCGGACCGTTGAAGGTCAACGAGGTGCTAAGGGCGGTGTTATTAAAGGCGATGTCGGCCGCAATCGAGACCGCGTTACCGATGATGTTTCCGGTGGCGCCGGTCGAGGGGCGCATCGAGCCGCCCTCGAAGGAGAGCGTGCCGGTGCCGAAGGGCCCACTCGTCAGGTCAGCGGTAGAAGCCGAGCCAGTGGAATCGACGTTAGCCACTGCCGTGCCTGCCACCAAATGCGTAGTGCCTGAGTAGACATTTTGCTGTTGTGGGATGTAGAGACCTACTCCAGTAGCGTTGATCGTTAGATCCATTCCTAGAGCGCCGCTAATGATGGCCATGCTAGTGAACGTCATGTTCGCGGCGGCGGGGGCGATCGTGAGGCTATCATTCAGCGTGATGGCACCTTGAGGGCTCACCGCGTTTGCTCCACCAGAGATTTTCTTGACGCCAGAACTTCCAGCGGCAACGATGATGGGCTGGGCGTAATTGATGCTAGCGGTGGTGCCGAAGTTGAGCGTGGCATTGGCCGAGCCGGTAGTATCTCCCAAGGTGACGACGTTAGTGGTGGCACCCAAGGCTTGGAGGCTGGTCGAGGCTGTCACCGTGCCAGCAAGGATATTCAGGCCGCCGGTGAAGGTGCTCGCACCGGAGAGGGTCAGGTTACCCGCTCCAATTTTTGTCAGGCCACCCGAGGTATTGGCCGCGGTGGTGATGTTGCCGGACGGAACAGTAGTGATGGTGCTCGTGCCGCCGGCGGTGGTACCACCGACTAGGGTGATGGTCGGGGTGGAGGCGTAGCCAGTGCCGGGGTTGGTAATCAGGAAGCTGGTGATCGTGCCGCTGGTGCCGTCGCTCAGAATCGCCACCGCAGTGGCGTCGCTGTTACCGCCAACAATCCTCACACGGGGGGCGGCGATGTAGGAAGTGCTGGTAAGGTCGCTGGTGCTGATGGACGTTACGCCGTTGCCGGTAGGCGCCAACAAGATCTGACCGATAGTGATCGCCTGGCCATTGTCGTCGATGGTGCCGCCGCCGCTGCGCACGTAGACCCCGGAACCGGTAGCCGTACTAGTGACCCCGGTCATGAAGGTGGCGTTGGTAGTCGAACCGCTGTATTTAAGCGTACCGCCGTTGAAATTGAACTGCTGGAGACCGGTAGCCGAACCGAGCGTGCTTACACCGTTGGTGGTGAGCGTGCCGCCGAGCAAGTTAGTGATGCCAACGCTGCTAACAGTGTTGCCGGTCATCGTCCAAGTTTTCGTGGAAGTATTGAAGGTGCCGCCGGTATTCGAGCCACCGAGGTTAGCCCCGAGGTTGACCTCGAAGCGCCCACCGCCCCAAGCGCCGATGCCTGTAACGGCGGGAATGTTGAGCGTGCCACCGGCGATGGTGGCGACCCCGGTATTAGTTGCTGCGCTACGACCACCAATGAAATAGGTGCTGAAGTTGGCGGTGGCTCCATTGAGAACTGTGAAGAGACCGACACTGTTAGTGCCGGTGGTAACGCCCGTAGGCTGGTCCGCACCTCCAACGTTAATACGCGTGGCGGTAATGGTGCCACCGGTCATGGTATAGGAACCGAAGCCACCGGACGCGCCCGTGGCTCCACCTGCAGTTGTAGCGGCATTGCCGACGTTGAAGGTGTTGGAGGCGTCGGTGCCGGAAATGGTGACACTGCCGCCGGCCTGAACCATCGCGCCAGACGCATTGGCAGCATTGCCGACTAAGACACCGAAGCCTTGGGTGCTGGTCGAGGTCAAGGCACCTGCGAAGGTCAGGGTGCCGCCTGTGACGATCACGGACTTGGTGGTTGAAAGCGCGACGGTTCCGGCTCCGGTGAGTGCCAGTGTGCCGCTACCAGCCTTGACGAGGCTGCCGCCCAGCGCCACGCTGCCGCCGGCTGTCAGCGTATTAGCGCTAACGGTGACGATACGGGTAGCGCTAGTAGTAACAGCTCCGGTGCCAAGGTTTAGCGACTGTGTGCCGACGAACGAGAAGTCAGAGTTCCAAGCCTGCGTATTGTTATTCGCATTGACGAGATTTGCTACAGAGCTATCAAGATTTCCTCCACTTAAGGTAAGGTGACCGGTTCCGATTGCAGTTGTGCTACCGAGGCGGAGCGTGCCGGCGGCTACATTGGTAGTGCCCGTGTAAGTATTTGCTCCGTTAAGCGCCCAAGTACCGCTGCCAGCTTTGGAGATCGAGACGGAATTGGTTACTCCCGTAACCGTGACTGAACTGCCAAGACCGAGCGCGGCGGTCAGGGCTTTATTAATTGTGACGATCTTGGTTACTGGGTTGACCGCGGAGACCGTTGTAGCGGCTGGTATGCCCGTAGCAGATATGGCAGCACCGACGGCAATCCCTTCGACGGACGCCAACATGAATGTTGTGTTTCCGATCGCCGTGACTACCCCGCTCGAGGCACCACCGGCAACGAGTGTTGTACCAGTGATAGGAGATGCTGCATTGGAAATAATCCCTGAAAAAGTGCTAAGGCCAGCGCCGGTGCCGCCCAGCGTCAGGATTTTTCCGTTCGAGCCACTGACGAGCAAATCGGAACTGATCGTGAGCGCCTGTCCACTATTGTTGTTGATCGCTTGTACCACTTGGGTCGTGTTGCCCAATTCAATGCGACGATTGGCCAGTGTTAATTCAGTAGCGGCACCAGAGCCATAGTTGAAATTGTGAGAAACTGAGACTCCTGTTACAGCGCCACCCGTGGCACCCAAAATAATATTCCCTGTCCCAGAAACCGTCGTGTCAACTAAACTGTTAACATTTACAGTGGCCGACTGATTTTGTTGACGGTGAATAAAACTAACGCCCCCCGTAAAATCGTTGGTTGTGGCATTTAGACTAACAGTGATCGAACCCGACCCCCCTTTTTCAATCTCAAGGCCGCCAGCGCCTGTCACCTTACCACTTACAGTGAAGGAACTGTTGTTGTTGACCAGTCTGACAAAGCCGCTATTATTAAGAGTAATGACACCGCTGGTAGCGTCCGTGCCTGCAGTCGTGAAAATTGCATTGTTGCTAAATGTGATACTATTGTTTGCCAGTGAACCATTTGCGGCCGAGGCGAGGTTACCGGCGGTCACGATAATACCACCGTTAAAAGAGTTCGTAGCGCTGCCGAGCGTTAGCGTGCCAGTGCCGGACTTCGTGATGCCGAAACCAACGCCACTGATGACGTTGTTCACCGTCAAGCCGCCCGCACCCACATTCCAGGTTTGGCTGGCACCGAGTGCTACGTTGACCGCTTGGTTAGCAGTGGCAGAGCCAATAGTTACCAATCCGGTCGCAGCCGTGGTGATCGCCGTGCCGCTGCTACTAAGGGTGAGCGTTTTATTCGCACCGCTGGTAGTGTTAGACAAGGTCGTCGCTACTGTATTGGTGAAATTGATTGTGTTAGCAGAATTGTCCGCGTTAAAATTGATGATCAGCGCTCCTGCAACGTTGGCCGGCCCGAGGATGGTTAGGGTGTCCCCCGTAAGCGGGACGACACTTCCCGACCAGTTAGTTGTGGTGTTCCATGTGCCAGAGGTAGCACCCGTCCAGTTGTAAGCTGCCGCGTTTGCAGATGGCGTAGCGAGCAGAGCAGCGATGGCCATGGCGAAAGGAAGAGACAGGCGAGAAACGAATAATTGACGAGGTTTCATAATGATGCGAATTTTGGATTAGTGGATTTTATGCTGAAGATAAATAGACTTATCCTCAAACTGGCAGAAGGATACTAAATACTATTTTTTTGCATGCAAACTTTTTTTCGATTTTTTGAAAGAATCCGACGCCAGACCCTCATGGAGCCTTTGCTTCTACTATAGATAAAATGCAAAAGAGAATCTCATCAATTTAATGTAAAAAATGGCCCGCACGTAAAAAAACATGCTGCATTGCCCTCACACGAATTTAATGCTTCTTTGATGAAGTAATGGTCAGTTCTTGGGTCGAGGCATCATTGCGGACGAGCCCAATTGCGCTGCGGGCGGTCATTTTGACCTCATAAGTCCCTGCGGGCAGAGCTGCTAGTTGCGCGGCGGGGAGTTTCCAAGTGCCGTTTTGATTGTCGATACAGGGGTAATTTATCCCAGCGATTTCTGCGCTTAGGCTAGTAGTGATGCTGCATAGGGTGCCGGTGAGATCGGCGGGTTTTTCACTCTCGAAACTAAGCGGATTGATGGTGACACCGGGGGGCAATCGATCACATTTCACGCCACCTAATTCGTAACCAATAGAAAATTTCCGCGCTTCTAACACTTGTCGCACTTGCGGAATCAATCGGGCGGCGTTCCAGTAGTAAATGTGATTGAGCACAGGTTGAGGCAAGTTAAACCCTTCCATTTTCGGGCCACCGTGAACGCCGTTTATAACTTCATTTGTCTCTAACAATTTTCGTTCGTTCAAGAATTGCTCCGCGCCTGCCCCGGCGCCAAACACATCAGTGCCGAAGAGAATCCGATCTTGGTATTTGATGTAAAAAGCCCTGGCTTTGCTGACCGTATAATTGGCTGGTTGACGGGCATTATGAACAAAAGCGACATCGACAAAGACATTCGGGTATTGGTCAAAAATGGTACCCGAGTTTTTCCATGCCGGCATCGTTGCCTAACATAAATAATCCATGAGAAAAAATAAAAGTCGTCTGTGGGTGCGCTAGGGCAAACGCAGTATAAATCATTGCTGATACAATAGTTCAAACGGAAGGGAGCACGGCCATCTTGGCTGTGCCTATCTAGCAAAACTTAAAACTTTTCATCCCTCCGCGACTTCGTGACTTCGTGTGAGATTCTTTAAAAAATCTGTGCAATCTCTGATTAAAAAAGGCTAACAGGAAAGGTAGAGTTCTACAGCACATGGCATGAAAAAATCATCATTTACTTTGCAGGAGGAGTCTTCTCAACGAACTCATCCACAGCTCGATAGCTGATACGCTGAGTCTCCTGATTCATATAGAAGAATACGTAGAACCGTGTCAACTGATCCTCTGGCCAACGGGTGGTGGCAAGTACACGATCGCCTTCTTGCTCTCGCACTCCTAGTCCTACATCGTAGAATTTCTCTTTCCTAGCGCCCTTAGGAGTCACCACGGTGCCCACACCAGGAGCCAACTCAAACTTAGCAGCGCCTACAAAACCAAGCACAGTTTTATTGGTTAGGTTGCGGAAATAAATATCACCGCCTTTAAATGAGGGATCATCGTGGCGCATCACCACCGGCGTATAGCCACCCTTCGCAGCAGGAATCAACAGGATGATGAAAGAATCCCCTTCTTCTGGCAAGGTGACCGTGGCCAGCGATAGATTTTTCGCCACCGACCAAACGCTGAATACTCGCGCGGGCGGAGTTTGCGGAGTAGAAAGATTATTGACCGGCAGATCAAACGGAGCAGAGCGTAGTTCTTCTGCTGCGAGCAAAACTTTCCCGAGATCAGATGGTGCCGTCTCCGCAAGGAACCGTGCTTCCAAATCCCCTTTCGCTTTGGGTGCTGCGGACACACTAACAACTGAGACGAAAACAAAAGCGATGAGAGAAAATATGCGTAACATGAAATAAATTCGTTAGATTTCGGCGGCGTTCAGCCAGCGGAAAGATTTGATGACAAAGCGTCGTCCGAATGCTCTGTTGACCACTCTTGTTAGACTAACAGTAGCCGCCTCTGATCGATCGGCGAGATCTATATAATTCCGATCACGCTCGACCACGGCCTCGCACCAAGCACGTGCGGTAACATTGCCACTGCGATCCAATGCCACGCCATGAGCGCGAATGATAAAACTATCAGAGCGGGCAGAAAGCACCGGAGCAATGGGAGTGAGAATGTCTGCCTGTTTCACAACACCAGGGGCACCGTAGGACAGCGGCCCTGCCTCCGCCTCAGGAAAGGCGAAACGACCCGTCACGGCGCCACTAACAGCGCGACCAGTATTTTGATTTTTGTTGATGGTCACATCATTCGCATCCAACGCGCTTTGGATCGCCCCAGAGCGAGCTAAGGGCTTATTGGTGCCTACCCTGCGATTCACGAAATCCGCTAGACTGATGAATGGACCACGCTTGCGAATTTCTCTCACGAGGGCTTTTGCTAGCAAATCAATTTCAACATCGGTGAGAGTCCGACGCCCAAACCATTGATCCGTTCTCATCGCGGCGCTATCCATGGTGATGATATTACGCGCCGAACCAACACCCGCGACGGGAGTATTGCTGTCCCTCGCGGCGATTGATTCAACACCGTTTTCATCCCGCACCACAATCTGCTGGCCTTTCAGAGCGCCTAGCAACGTTTTCCATGCCTCCACAGATGTAGAGTTCACATTAAACATCCCATCGCAACGCAAGTAACTGGCGACGTTGTTGATCGCAGTATCATTTGGCACAGTGCCAGAGAAAAACGAGGTTACCAACTGGGTAGCGGTCTGTGTACCGAGCACCGGCATGTAGCGTGCGACGGGCAAAGGTCTCGTTCCGGAGAAAAAATCTGTTGCGACCACTCTTTGTGTGCGGTTTTGTGCAAACGCCGGGATCGGTTGCGGGGCGATGCCAGAAAGAAACCAATCGTCCCATAGCGCTCGGTTGGCGAGGAACGAGTGATCTGCCAGAGGACGCGGATTATTCGCAAGATTACCCTCTGTTTTATCCGGCGCGATCAGCGAGGGAGCCAAAGAATTTCCGATCGCATGAGAAATCTGCGGCAGCAAGGGCATGCGAGCCATAGCGTGCTCAGTACCAACTGATTCGGTGAGTTTATTAAAACCGTTCGCGAAGGAGTCCTGGAAAGCAGCCAGCGAGAGAATTGGTTGCCTTGGCACACTGTGGGTGTTCACAAAACTAGACCCAAACTGAGAAGAGAGACTTGATCCGAAAAATCCTTGTCCATTGGTGCTCTCATCCAATGGTGCGTTGAGCCAACTTGTCAGCGGAGTGATCCCCGTTTGGTAGGGCAGCAAGTCCCTCTCTTCATCGCTCATGTTGTAGAAATCAACGTTGTGTGCCTTAGGGTTGAAACGGGCAAAAGTTCTGGTGCCGCGCTTGTTCTCCATCTCGGTCTTGATGTCGTAAGAATGAACCATGAAAGGAGCCTTACGCGCGGCGATGCTGTTCGCCGGAATCACACGCGTACTCTGCATGCCCTGAATGATCGGATAGGCCTCTGCAAATTTCGGATCGCTGGCAAATACCCGTGTGGAGTTTGCCAAAGTCTTGTTCATCCTCGGATTACCAGTTGTCCGCACCTCACCCACCTTGGGCCTGCTATAGCCGTAACAATGATCCACAGAAACCTGACCAATATGGGTATTGGTACCCCACGGACTACCCATGACCGTGCTGATGTGACTCATCGACCAGCGCCGTGAATTCTGTTGACTAAATCCCGCGATGATATTTCCGCCCGACGAACCATCCACGCCGCCGGTCAAGTTATTGGGCGATGTTGAATAGCTGATTTGATCTGCTGGATCTAGCAAAATATATTGCCCAGCATTGTCCAGAAGCGCAAATCTAGTACCGCCACCGTAGTTGAACCCCTTCGTGCCATTCAACCCGGTAAATCCGCCGTTGCCAGCGACCGTGTTCCCAGTTTGCGAGATCTTGAGCACCTCCCCTGGCTTGAGGGTGATTCTCTCCATCTCCCCGGCATTCAGCCTGAGCATGTTGTAGTCGATACCGAGATTCGTGTTCGCGAAGTCTTTGTTATAAACAGATCGCATCAGCGAGCAATTGCGGAGCATGCCGCCGTTCACCTGCACATTGATGTCGTAGGGAATCACCCAAAACACATACATCCAGCATTTTGTCCTCCCTTGAGGATCCTGGTGCGGCGCCACATCCACCGCGACATCCAACGGGTTCCAGAGTGTAATAATCGGATCCATGTTCACGAACAATGCCTGTCGGCCGGGATCCTTTGGCGCAGGCCGCATTTCAAACGAAAGCACCACTTGGTAGCTGATCGTAATCGGTTGTTTGTACCTGTCCCAACTGTCCTGTGTGACACCAACGATCGAGTCAGCGGTCCTCAAATAGGGCGCAGTGCCGGGAATAGTCCCGCCAGAAGTGAAGCTACCGCCACCGCCATACTGCATCTGCTTGTAGAGTTGGTAATATGACCAGAGTTCCTGCATGTTGATCCCTTCTTCGCCCTGAACGTAATAGAGTACATTCGGCGAACTAGATGGACCTCCTGGCGAACTGAGATCCGGCGGTTCAGTGAAATTTTCCATTTTAAAGGAAAGATCTTTGCGGAAACCGCCGCTGCGCACATTGGTGAGCAATCCAGAAGACGATGCAGCCAGATCATGAAACAACGGACTAGGCGATTTAGGATCGCTGACGAGAAATCCCGCTTGATTCCAGTCGGTAACGTATTGCATCCGCGGATCATTTGCCGCAACTCCGGTGAACGGTTTTATTGCTCCCACCGCAGCGAGTTCAGCCGTGTTACGCGGAGCGGACTGTTGACGGCCACGGACGGCACCCAAGCTCGTTTCTGTGGATGTAGGCTGCGTGATCAACGCCGCTTTCACTCCCTGATCGCCAGTCCACCATGCCAAGCGTCCAGTCACGGCACTGCCCGCAGAAAGATTCATCGAAGGCACCCTGATCTGACCGGTAGTCCCAGTTCCTAGTGTGCCGGTCCCCACTAACTCAACATCATTGGCTGCCGTCAATGCCGTGTTAGCAGTTGCGACTGAAGAAGCCCTAGCAGCATCAGCAGAGATCAGCCATGAGCGAAAAGTCGGAGTAGGTCGGGTAGTCACAGCAGCAGACCAAGCATCATAAACCCCTGTCCACTGGCGGTTTCCGAGCGCGGAAGTAGTCAGCCCACCGTCGCCAGTGGCATTGGTGCGTTGGTCAGCGGTGATCGATATTCGCTGATCAGGACCAAGTTGCCTTTGCAATTGCCCGATCGCCATCATCAGCGCGACTCGCGCATTAGCCTGAGCCTCGGTGCGCGCCAAACTTTGCCCACTACTGCGCAATGTTACCGTAGAAAGACTCAATACCCCCACCGCGATCATCGTCAATAAGACCAACAGCGATAAGGTCATCACCAACGTAAAACCCAACGACTGCTGAAAACGCGCATCTTTTTTAGGACGAAAAGACCATTTCATGCTGAAATCTGTGTTTAAGGGTGTTTTCATAACCAAAAGGTATTTGAATTGATAAGAAAGTCTCATCCCCATTTGCACCAAAGTCAAACTAAATTGACATTTTTGCAAAAAAATCTGCCCAAATGTGGGATAGCAACAGCACGCATCAAGTATGGTGATTTCTCATTACCTTAGTGCACCAGAACAAACAATCGCAAGCCTTCCTCATTCTGTAAATTCTGTAAAATTCTGCAATTCTGTTTAAAAAAATTTACCCCTTCACACCGTCCCGTGAAAAAATCGCCTTCCCATCAGCGCTGTTTGATTCGACTGAAGTCGAAACTACTTTCCGCATCACGACTCCCTCCAATCGGCAATAAAAAAATCAGATGAAAAACTCTTTGATCGGACCCGTTTGGTCAATCTTGAGACCAGGATCGAAGTCACCATAATGCTTGATCGGATTGCCGTAGGCATTGAGAATGGTGGTGTAAAAATTACCCAGTGTCTTGTGACCTGCGTCGCCCCAGTTGGGAAGACGGATGTAGCGGCGACCTAAGGCAAGCTTGGTGTTTTTGCCAGCCATAATCACGAACGGAAATTCGGTGCCGTGGCTATGGTGCGTTTCACCAGAATCAGGGAAATAGCAAAGCATGGTGTTATCAAACATCGTTCCATCACCTTCAGGCACACTTTTCAGGCGCGTGACAATCATGTTGACGAGCTCCATGTGATGGTTCTCGGTGCGATGGCGAATCTCGTCTGCCGCCATGCCAGCAATGACCTTGCCGTGACCGACATCGTGCATGTTGACCTTTTCTTTTTCGATCCCAGGAATACCAGTGTATTCATGACCTAATTCGTCCACAGTGAAAGCAACCACATTGGTGAGTCCAGAAATCAGCGATGCCAGCAACACTTCGGTGTGACCAAACTGACGAACGTAGGTGTTCATATCATTCGATAAATACTTACTATCCAACTTCGGCGCATGCTTGCGGACAGAATCAGCCATCATGTCGATCTTGCGATCGCGCTCTCTGATGTCCTCGATGGAACTCGCATAATTGCCAACTTTTTGTTTCTCGATGCCCGCAAGATGCTTGGCAAGCTCGGTCTCATTGCCAGCAGCGAATTCGAGAACGCGGCGCTCTAACTGATACTTAATTTGATCATTTTTGTTAGCTGAAACTGATTTGAAAATCTCATCCACCGCGATGCCAGGGCCACCGAAGGCATAGTTTGGTTGCTGCGGACCACGGGCGGAAAACCCTTTAGCAATACCATCCAGGCTGCCGCGCGCATTGCCACCGCCAGTTGGAAAACAGGCCAATTCGATGTGCTCCATCGGTGAAGGGAAAAGTTTCGCCAATTCGAAATCTACCGTTGCCCATTTGATCGAGCCTGCGCGTTCGTTGGCTTTATAAACACCGAGTGAAGAACACCATGAATGGTGACCCGTGGTGCACATTTTTCCCGATAGACCTTGCAAAATTGTTAGATTTTCCTTATGAGCTTCTAGGGGGCTCATCCACTCAGGCAACGTGTGCTTGTCCAGATCGACTTGATAAGCAGCTTTCCGGTTTTCTAAATCCATCTCATTTTTTCCAAAGCTAGGCGGCACCATCACTTTAGGAAACAAACCATTGCCACGATGCATGAAAATAAAACGCATCGGCGCTTTGCCACCTGGATTGATCGTCAATGGCGACGCCAATAAACGAGGCACCGAGCCTGGCAACGAGAGTCCGCCCATGGCAAGAAAAGCATTTCTGAGAAATTCGCGTCTTTTATTCATAATTTTTTGTTCCGTTGGCTGATTACGTTGAGGGATAGCAAAATGTTTCGGTTATTTTCGGTAAATGAAAAAATCACTCATTTAAAGCTACCCCCACTCTGAACGTAGATAGCATCCGCGTCAAGCAAGGTTTTTAAATCAACGCGCCAGGGCGATCAAGCTAGGTAAATAAAGACCCTTGGGAGCGATTCATTGTTCACGTTGCACAACTAATGAAGTGTCCCCGAGGGCCACGGTTCCTATTGGTGGCTCAACCCCATGACTGCGCTGACGCTTGTCATGGGCTTTTATGAGTTGTCCCTCAAGGGACAAAAGAGCGATTGAAAATCCGATGCCATCACGTCCCTCGGGGACGATTGATAAAAGCCCACGACAAGCACGCTCCGTGCGCCGTCGTGGGATTGCGTCCCCCCATCTTCTTCGTCCCTCGGGGACGATTCATTCGAAAAAGATCATCGCTTGTAACTTTTTCCCTGGCTTGATCTCCGTAATACTACAACGCGGCAGCCTCGTTTGTCTCAAATCGCCATTCGCCTTGATGGGAAGCGGACCAACAGTATATTACTGCTTCTTCATGCCCGCCATGGCTTCCGCGAAGGCTTTGCCGGCTTGAGCGAAAAATTTCGCAGAACCATAGTAGTGGAATCCCTGATTCGAGGCGCCTTTTTTAATCAGGAGCTTCTCGTCCTCGCTGAGCGCCTTCTCGCTGACCTCTGTGATCTCGGCGGCTAGCTTGGCACTCTCCTCCTTGACGTCCTCGCCCTTTTTGGAACGCATTTTCAGCACGTTGCTCTTTTTGCTCAACTCGGCAGTAGCGGCGGCCAGTTTCAGCTTTGCCGCGTCGATGTCGTAAGGCCAGAACTTGTGGGTGTAAACGTTAGCAACGGTGCCCTTAAATTCATCCATTTCTCCCGGTGCTGCCATCGCATTGCGGAAGGACTCAGTGCCGTCGCCTTTGGTTTCTCCGCCCACGCCAAGCACACCTGTCACGAAAGGCATTTTCGGGGTGTTCAGATCCTTGCGCAAATCACGTATCAGGCACGCCAACAAACGGCTATACTCTGAGTAGTCCTTGGAGCCCTTCTTATTCGGGTCTCCAGGATAAGGACCCACGAGGTCATTGAAACCTTGGAACCAGACGAAGCCTGCAATCTCATAGCCCTCCTTCGGATCATAACCCGGATAGACCTTTTTGGGATCCGCCAACACGTCCTTCACGTGCGACATCATTTCTCGGTAAGCCTTACCTGCGTTTTCCTTTTGCTTCGGATCGGTCGGTTCACCGGCGCTGGGCGGACGAAAGTCCACCATGAGGCTCTTGCCGCCCCAGGCGTTCTTGATGAGAAGGATCGGCTCGCCCAATTGCTTCTGCATCGTGATGCCAAAGGTGAACTCAGGCCCGATCTTGCAAATGTTGTGATGCTGGCTGCCCCAACCCGCAGTTAGATTGCCTGCCTTGCGACCGATTGGATTGCCGCCGAAATCGCCGTATGCGTAGGAGATCCAAACGTCCTTACAGACTACCGGTTTATCATCGGCATCCACCATCTGCTTGTAGAGGTCGGCCGTCTTGGGGTCCTTGGCAATGTGGGGGAAAGTGTAGGTTTCTGCATGCCCCTCCATGTTCGACTGGCCGGCGAGGATAAAGACTTTGAGTGGCTTGGCTTGCAGCAGCGGCGCGCAGAGCGCGGCGATGGCGAGGAATGACAGGGATAAGCGGTTGTTTTTCATATTAGGGAATGTTGAGGTATATGGCAAAAAAGAAATGATATGGGATGACGGCGAAGTCAATTATTTCACAGGCTGAAGGATAAATTCTTTAACGGTAATGCCGCCACATTCTGGCCCTGCAAATCGATATCCTTCCTTGATGAAATCGGGAATCACAGTGCGATGGAAAGTCAGCTTGTTCACACCTTTTGTTAGAGAAACCGTGACGGGGGCCGCTACTCCCCATTTGCCAACCGTGTAAGGAATTTCCATTCTAACAGGCTCTTTCAGTAGCATCCCGCGAAAAGCAAATTCCTAGCAGTCAGGTCGGACCCAATGGCTCTTTCAGGGGCCTCCCGAAGAAGGCAAATTCCTAGCAGACATCGCCACCTTGAGGCGGACGAAGAGCTTGCCGTCGAGGGCCAGCGCCTTCGGGATGAGAACCGCCACCGTTTGGAAGCCGGCCTCGGGCACATTCGTGTCGTCGATGGTGACGCCGTCCACGCCAGCGGTGGCGGCGACCCAGCTTTCGGGAGCCAGGCTCGTGCTGTATTGCAGCGCGATGCTGGTGTTGGCGTCCGCCTGGGCACCATCGCGCCGCTTGAAGGAGAACACGAACTTGTCCGGATCGCTATTGTCGAAGGTTGGCGCGAGACCTTCGTCGTCGCTGGGATCGGCGGGGTCGCCGCCGAGCACCCACTCGAGCGCGGTGGCGAGGCCGCCGTTGTCGAAGTCGAGTGCGGGGTCGGGATCGCTGAGGCCGGGGAAGGTGGCGAGCCAGGTGGTGTAGGGATTGGCGACCACGGGCGTATCCGCCGCGAGGAACTCCGCCGCCAGGCACAGAACGTCGGTGAGGCTGGTGTCTAACGAGAACGTCGCTACGCCTGGCGTCAGCTCGCTCGAGTGGGCCAGGGCGTGGCCGGCAAGGTTCGTCGACTGGCGTTTCGAGCCGAAGGGGAACGCTGCGGCGGGAGAGTTAGGGAGGATGGTTTCGGCAGTGTTGGCGGTCTTGCCAGATCCACCCAGAGTGAGCCACGAGACCACCAGGGAATTCGGCGAGGACACGGCCATATCCACCGCAGGCGTGCCGATGGCAATCGCCGAGCCTCCTTCGAAGCCGTTCCGAGTGCCGGAAAGAGCGAAGGCGGTTTGCACATAGTTGGCACCATTCCCCTCGACGGTCATCTTGATGGTGCCGAGGGTGGCCGGGTCCGGGTCATTGGTATTTCCGGCAGCGGTGGCGGCGGCGGGATCGTCCAGATACCAGAGGCTGGAGCTTGTCTGCAGGGTCGAAATGGCGGGAAGCTGCTCCACCGCCTTGATCAGATCGACGCCATCATAGGTGACGGTTTTGATTCTGCCTGTAAGGCCCCCGGGGGTGTGGTGCTCCCCCGTGCCGATCACGACCAGCTTGTCGGAGGCGGTGGCATCGAAGGTGAAGGTCTTGGTGCTGCCGGCGACATAGCGCAGACTGATATCCAGGACACTGTCCAAGGTGATCGTTTTCAGACCGCCGGAGCCGGTGATGAGGACCGCTAATTCCTGAGCCATGGCTTGGCCGATCAAAAAATAGGTCTCGGCATTCCGGTTCCAATGATAGCTCTGGTTGGCGGGTGACACCGCGGGTTCCCGATAGAAGTCGCGGGTGTCGATGACGGCGACATTGCCTTCGAAAGCCGGGTATTTGGTAAAGTTTTCCATCGCCAGTTGCGCATTCATGAGCGAGAGGGCGCGCGGGTGCGTCTCGCTCCATCCGCTCATGCCGGTGGTGGCGATGACGAAGGGCAGGCCGGGCTTTCCAAGACTTGCCCGGACGTCGTTGATGAAGTTGGCCATGTTGACCTCGTATTCATCGTTGTAGGACTGGGTGACGCGGTCGTTCCATCCCTGGTGCCAGCCGAACCCGGCAAGCTCGTAGCCATTGGCGGCGTTGTATTCAGGAAAATAGGTCGGGAGATTGGTCAGGACATCGTTCACATGGTTGAGCATTTCCTGATAGTAGTATCCTTGTTGTCCAACTGCTGTCGGCGGGTTGACGCTCCAACCGGAACTCGGCGGCCGGAAGTCCACGGCGAGGCTCTTGCCGCCCCAGGCGGTCTTGATGATGAGGATAGGCCCGTCGTTGAGATTTCCCATCACATGGCCGAACTGGAGTTCCGGGCCGATGGTGGTGGCGGACGCTCCGTAGCCCGCCGAGATCCCGCCTTTGAAGAGGGAGGTGCCTTCCCGCTTATACCAGATCCAGACATCGTCACGGACGGCCCAGTTCGCGCCGTCCTTGAGGTGGCCGTAAACGGCGGGGTTGTTGGCGGTGATGTATTCGAGCGTGCCCTGCGTGGTCACGGGGCTGATCTCGCCGTGACCCTGCATGTTCGACTGTCCGGCGAGGATGAAGACCTTGAGCGGTGGTGCCGGAGGCTCGGACCATTCCACCGAGACGGTCCCGTAGGCCTCGGTGAGCCCGCGCGAGTCCGACAGGGTGACCTCAAATTGATAGGTGCCCCAGGCTCCCGCGAACTGCACGGTGCTGGTGGCGGCGGCGGAGGTGCCGTTGGGGGTGAAGGTCACCTCGCCCGGCCCGGAGAGTTTTTTCCACGTGAAAACGCTGTCGCCCTGCGCGTGGTCGTGGGAAGTCACGCGGAGGACCGTCGAGTTGGCGCGCGGGGCGAGTTGCGGATGGTCCGCCACTACGGATTGAATCGCCTTGAGCGGAACCAGCGTCCGCGGGTTGGTATCGGCGGCAATGGCATCTAGCACATCCCGGGCCGCCTGACTGACGGATGCATTCTCTTCCTCGTTGCCATCCGTTGCGTTGAGAAAGGCGGTGACCGCGCCGATCACATCGGGCTTCGGGGTGACGGTGGTGTAGGAGGCGGCATAGCGCTCAAGGGTGTTGAGCGCGGCAGTGCGGTCGCTGGCTCTGGTTTCCACCATGTATTTCAAACCGGCGGGCACGCCCTCGGTGATGTTGAATTTCTCCAACAGATCAAAGCCTTTCTGCCGGACGGAGAAGGCGAACATGCGGTCGGCGGGTGCGAACTCGCGGACCGAATCAATGATCGCGCCGGATACGGCCAGGGTTTCGGCGTGGGTGAGCATGGGATAGACGGAGGCGATGGTGCTGCGGGCCTGGCCGACCGGATTCGCCGCCACGGCACGGATGGCGGGGTAGAGCAGGCTGCGGTTCACGCCGGTGATGTTGTTCCAGAGGATGCCTTTGGGGCCGTAGGCGTTCCCGCCGTAGAAGAGGAGCATGGCGAGGCGGCCGTGGTCGAAGTGGAGCGGGTCCTCCTCGTCGAAGGGTGTCACGGGCCGGGCGTTGCTGGCGGCGGCGGTAAGGATCTTGGTGAGCTGCGACTGGCGGTCGGTGTTCGGCAGGTAGCGCAGGGCCTCCGCGGCGGCGTAGCGGACGTAGTTGCGGGAGTCGGAGAGCAGGTCGGCCAGCACGGTGGCGGAGGCGGAGTTGGCGATTCTGCCCAAGGCATCGCAGGCACCGGCGCGGACGTAGTCGGGCAGGGCGGTATCGGAGGCGATGGCGTGGAGCTGGTTGCGCTGGGTGGTGGTCACGCTGGCCTTGTTCACGCCGAGCTGGATGGCGGCGGTGCGGCGGATCTTGGGCGACCAGTTTCCGGTGTCGACGATGAGTTCCGTGATAGAACGGCCGGCGGTGGTGTAGGAGTCGGCCGCGGCGGCATCGGCGAGGTCGCGGGTGGAGAGTATGCCGGCGGGATCGTGGCCGCGGCCGGTGAGGTGAAGCTTGCGGAGCGGCAGCGCGTAAACGAGCAGCGCGGCGGTGGACATGCGGAAATCGTTGTAGGTCGATCCGCTATTAGAGCCTTCGCTGTTGAATCCGCTGTTAGGGCCTTCGCCGTTGAGGCAGTCGTATGCGAACTTTCCGTTCCAGCGGCGGTTGAGGTCGAGCATCCAGCGGATGCGGCTGAAGTGGAGGGCGGCGGCGGCCTCGCCACCGACGGCGGCGCCGAGGGGAGACCAGAGGTAGTTGAAGAACGCGCCGGTGTGTCCTATCTCGCGTTCCGAGGGGGCGGCGGCGGCCATCTTGGCGTAGAAATCCCGCGCGGCGGAGCGGTGGTCCTCGAGGGCGAAACAAAGGGCGGCGAGACCGCTCTTGCCGTTGCTTTCGTGAGCCGGATGGGGCTCATGCTCGCCGTAGGGGATCGCGCCCCGGCCGGTGTAGGAGGCGAAGAAGCGGCTGGCGCGGACGATGGCGGGTTCGATTGAAGGATGGGTGATCCCGCACTTGCGGGCCAGCAACAGACCGAGGAAACACG
>CAIRGO010000011.1 GCA_903878115.1 Akkermansiaceae bacterium
CACTCAAGCCATTTACGCCTGCAGCGGATTTGAAAGGTGGTTGGAGTTTTACGGCGGATCCTGCCTTGCCGAATGTATTGATCATTGGCGATTCCATTTCCATCGGCTACACACGGATGGTGCGCGCGAAATTGGTCGGCAGAGCAAATGTCTATCGACCAATGGCTGGAAAGGGACCAGATAACTGTGGCGATACTTCGATCGGTCTCGAAAAAATCGACAAATGGTTAGGCACGCAAAAATGGGATGTGATCCATTTCAATTGGGGTCTGTGGGATTTATGCTATCGAAATCCCACATCAAAAAATCAGGGGAATCGCGATAAGGTCAACGGCAAAATTTTATCGACTCCTGAAGAGTATGAGAAAGATCTAGAGCAACTTGTGACCCGATTGAAAGCCACCAAGGCAACGTTAGTCTGGGCGAATACCACTCTCGTGCCTAATGGAGAAGCGGGGAGATTTGTTGGTGATGACGTGAAGTATAATGCCATCGCTGAGCGGGTGATGAAAAAAAATGATATCGCCACGGATGATCTCTACAAACTCACTAAGGACTTTGCAGGCAAATTTTCCGTTGGTCCTAGCGATGTTCATTACACAGTAGCAGGTTACGAAGCGATCGCCGTGCAAGTGGCAGAATCGATCGAAAAAGTATTGCCGAAAAAAGCGACACCATGAAATTTTGTTCATTGTTATTTTCCGTTATGATGTCGAGCGCTTTGGTGCTTTCATCACACGCTGCTCCTGTGGCGAAACCTAACATTCTCATTCTCTACGCAGATGATATGGGCTACGGCGACCTCGGCGCGAATAACCCTGCCTCAAAAATCCCCACGCCTCACCTTGATCGCTTGGCAGGAGAGGGCATGCGCTTTACTGATGGCCATAGTTCCTCTGGGATTTGCACGCCGTCACGTTACGCGATGCTCACTGGACGCCATCATTGGCGTGATTTTCACGACATCGCACAGGCATTTGGCGGCACCGTGTTTAAGCCTGGTCAGTTGACTATGCCGGCGATGTTGCGCCAGCAGGGATATGAAACCGCCTGCATCGGCAAATGGCATCTCGGCATGGATTGGGAGGCGATTCGCAAGCCAGGCACACCGAAAAATTCGATTGAATTCAGTGATTTTGATTGGACTAAGAAATTCCCTGGTGGTCCGATCGACCATGGCTTCGATTATTATTTTGGTGATAATGTGATCAATTTTCCTCCATATGCGTGGATCGAAAATGATCGATTGCCGATCGCCCCAGACATCACGTTGAAGAAAACGCCTGGGAGCACCAAAGAAGGTCAGTGGGAATGTCGCCCGGGTCCGGGTCGTTCTGATTGGGATTTCTACAAAGTTTTGCCTACGCTAACAGAAAAAGGAGTTGCTTATATTCAATCGAGAAAAGGCAAAGATCGTCCATTTTTTCTCTACTTTCCTCTTCCCTCGCCGCACGCTCCGATCGTTCCTACTGCTGAGTTCGATGGAAAATCCAAAGCGGGTGCCTACGGTGATTACGTGGTCCAAACCGATGACAGTTGCGGCAAATTATTAACCGCTCTGCGCGAGAGTGGGTTTGATGCGAACACCATTGTCGTCTTTAGTTCCGATAACGGCCCGGAAAACTACGCCTATGCCCGCGATGAGAAATTTGACCATTGGTCAGCAGCGCCATTTCGCGGCCTGAAGCGCGATATTTACGAAGGCGGCCATCACGTGCCATTCATCATCAAATGGCCCGGAGTTGCCAAAGCGGGAACTGTGAGTGAGGCTCTCATTTCACAGGTGGACTTGATGGCCACGTTTGCTGCTCAGGCAGGGGTAGCTTTGCCAGCGAACGCGGCAGAGGATTCCTATAACTTTCTGCCGTGGCTCACTGGGGAAGAAAAAAAATCTCCGCGGAGTACGATGATTCACAACACCAATCCGAAGGATTACGCGATCCGTGACGGTGATTGGTTGCTGATCGATGCCAAGACTGGTGCCGCCCGAGTCGCTGGTGCTGCGTGGAATAAAAAACACCAACAACCCGCCGATGATGGGCAGGCCGTGGAGTTATACAACCTCAAAGAAGATATTGGCCAGCGACATAATCTCGCGGAAAAAAATCCTGATAAAATCATTCAGATGCAAGATTTGATGAAAAAAATTCGCACTCAAGGACATTCCGCCCCGCGCTTGGACAAAAAATAAAAACTATCTGTATATTAGATCAATCAATTTATTTATGAGAAATATGCATAGTGTATCCCTCGTTTATTACAAAAAATGTGCGGTGCAGAAAAATGATTATTTGACATTGCGCAAAAAGCCAGAATTGAGCAAGCTTGCGGTCGAGTGGTCTGTCAGTCTATAATTTCCTCACACTCTAATACGTTTCTATGTCTCACATCAATAAACAAATGACAACCGATTCGAATACGATCCAAGTCGAGCCTTCGTCGCTGCATAAGAAAAATAAGCTCCCGCTCACGGTGGCGAGCATCTTTGGCAAAGAGAACCAGTTCAAATCCGAGGTTTGGGGTCCTGCACATTGGCAAAAAGATAGCTCGGGCTATACCACTTTGGAGATTTCTCAGAAATACAAAGACGCCAAAGACGTCGTAAAATGCGCGCCAGAATCGGGACAGACGGAGGTGATCGTCGCGGCGGAGAGCTTGATTCCTGAAGGTCAATCCAAGCCGTTAGAGATTGAGAATTACGCCTGGACTGATGACATCAGCAAGGTGCTTATTTTCACCAATGCCGTGAGAGTGTGGCGGGAGAAAACACGCGGTGACTATTGGTTGTTAGATCGCGAAACAGGTTTACTGAAGCAACTGGGTGGTGATGCGCCGGCAGCGACGATGATGTTCGCCACCTTATCCCCAGATGGGAGTCGCATTGCTTATGTATGCCAGCATAATGTTTTTGTGCAAGCGTTAGAGACGTGGGAAATTACCCAACTCACGCACGATGGCGGCACCCACATCATCAATGGCACCGCAGATTGGGTGAATGAAGAAGAGTTTCACCTGCGCAATGGAATCCGTTGGAGTCCGGATGGTAAATCGATTGCCTATTGGCAGTTTGATACCTCAGGCGTGCGGGAGTTTCCGCTCGTGAATCTAACTGATTCACTCTATCCAAAAATCACCCCTTATGCCTATCCGAAAGTCGGTGAGACAAATTCGTCATGCCGTGTGGGTGTCATTAGTGCCGGCGGTGGTGAGACCTTATGGTTCAGCCCGAACAATGATCCGCGCAATCATTACATCCCGCGCATGGAGTGGTCCAGCGATTCGCAGCGCGTTCTGTTTCAGCATTTGAATCGTTTGCAAAATACCAACCAAGTCATCAGTGGTGATCCCGTGACTGGCGAGACGAAGGTGATCTTTACCGACTCTGATGAAGCCTGGGTGGAAGTGATGAACGAGTGGCGCTGGATCGAAAACGGTGCGCGCTTTTTATGGCTGAGCGATCGTGACGATTGGCATCATCTTTACTCGGTGTCGATTATGGATCAATCCGTGCGCTTGCTCACGCCGGGAAATTTTGATGTGGTCAGTGTGGCTGGCGTTGATGAAAAACTTGGCTGCGTTTATTTTATCGCTTCGCCTGAAAATGCGACACAGCGTTATCTTTATAGTGCTCGGATCGATGGCTCGGGCGATGTGAAACGCATTTCTCCGCTCGCTCAGGAAGGCACTCACAGCTATAAATTTTCCGCCGATGGAAAATGGGCGTTTCATACATTTTCGCGATTTGGGCAACCACCAGTGATTGAGTTGGTGAGTTTGCCTGATCATAATGTTGTCCGTGTGTTGGCGACTAACGAAAAATTACGCGAAAAACTCGCCGAGTTGGTGCCCTGCACGAATGAGTTTTTTAAAGTCAAAGGTGGTGATGATTTGATGGTCGATGCATGGTGCATCAAGCCACCTAATTTTGATCCTTCGGGTTCTTACCCCTTGTTCATTTTTGTCTATGGCGAGCCTGCTGCTTCTACGGTGTTAGACGTATGGGGTGGGGAAAATTACCTGTGGCATACGATGATGGCACAGCGTGGCTACGTGGTGATGTGCATTGACAATCGCGGCACTCCCGCACCGCTCGGTCGCCCATGGCGCAAGAGTGTTTATCGCCAAATTGGCAGTCTCGCATCCGCTGATCAAGCCGCAGCGACGAGAGAAATCCTGCGCGAGCATACTTATCTCGATCCCGAGCGCGTCGGCATCTGGGGTTGGAGCGGCGGTGGTTCGATGAGTTTGAATGCCATTTTCCGTCACCCTGATCTTTATAAAACTGCCATGGCAGTTGCCTTTATCGCGAATCAGCGTTTTTACGATACGATCTATCAAGAGCGCTACATGGGACTACCTGCCGACAATGATGCAGGATTCACTCATGGTTCACCGATCACGTTTGCGCATCAATTGCAGGGTAATTTGTTACTCGTCTACGGCACCGGAGATGACAATTGCCATTATCAAAACTGCGAGGTCATGGCCAACGAGCTTATCAATCATAACAAACAGTTTTCGATGATGTCCTATCCGAATTGCGGACACGGACTCAATGAAGGTGCCAATACCAAACGCCATCTTTATGAAACGCTGACTCGCTATTTGAGCGATCACATGCCTGCCACATTGCCTTCTCTATCCTGATTTTTTTATGCCTGCTTCATCTTCACCCGTCGTCGCCCGCATCGCTGCGGGTATTCCTCAAGCCCACAGCAGCCTGCTCTGGCGCATCCGCTTTTCTGTGGGTGATCAGGTGGTGTTGTTAGAAATTCCTAACGGAAACACGACCGAATCAACGTTGATTCTCCGCGATATTGAGATGGGCCGCGCGAAGCAATACGCGCGCGTCGATCACGTGGCTTACCCCGGCATGTTCACTCCGGAAGGTGGTCTCTCTGGCGACCGCGAAACCGCCAACGCGCAAGCTGCGGTGGAATGTCTGCGCCGCGCGGGTGTTACTTATGCACTTGGCGATCGCGCATTGCCGCTTATTTTCGCTGATTTTGCTCGCAAGGCAGGCATCACCATCGAGTGTGATCCCGATTGCTGGGTGAACGAACGCCGCCAAAAAACTGCCGAGGAAATCGATCACTTGCGCGAGGCGCAACGCGTTACCGAAGGCGCGATTCAATTGGCATGCGATCTCATTGCAAATGCTGGTGTTCGCGCTGATGGCGTGTTGTTGCATGAAGGTGCCCCCCTCACGTCAGAACGTGTGCGTGCTGCGGTGGATCACTGGTTGTTAGATCGTAATTTTTCCAATCCAAAGTCGATCATCGCTGGCGGCCCGATTGCCTCTGATTGCCACAACTACGGCACCGGGGAGCTCCGTACTAGTGAGCCAGTGATTGTCGATATTTTCCCCTGCGATCGTAATACTCGCTACAATGGCGACTGCACTCGCACGGTAGTAAATGGCGATATTCCTGATGAAGTGAAACGCATGCACCTCGCCGTGCGCGCTGCAAAATTGGCTGCAGAAAAAACCATCGCAGTTGGTGTCACCGGGGAAGCTGTGCACCTCGCTACGATCCAGTCGATGATCGCATCTGGTTATGCGTTCGGCTTGCCCGGTGAGGATACGCCGCTGTCTTATTGCGCGATGACTCATGGTACTGGTCACGGCATCGGGCTCGATGTTCATGAGCCGCCGTTGCTCGACAAAAAGGGCCCTGCGTTGCTTCTCGGGGAAGCGTTAACCGTAGAGCCTGGTCTCTACCGTCGCGACCTCGGTGCTGTTCGCATCGAAGACATGGTGATCGTAACAGAAACCGGCTACCTCAATCTCAATAAATTGCACGACGAGCTCTGCTGGAAATAATTCACACCGAAGATTCTCTGATGCATCAATGATGATAAAGAGAGGGGTTTGATGACGTATAGAGAAGTTGTCCCACATATAGCCGACAACATGAAAAACTCTCTAACTACTTGCGCCTTTTTTCTGCTCACACCGGTGCTTGCACTTGGCGCTGAGCCTGCTGTAAAACCAAACATTGTTCTGATTTACGCCGATGACATTGGCTATGCTGACTTGGGTTGTTATGGGGCGAAAAAAGTCCAGACTCCTCACTGCGATAAGCTTGCCGCCGCCGGTCTGAGATTTACAGACGGACACTCTGTCGCCTCGGTGTGCACACCGTCTCGCTATTCACTTCTCACCGGCGAGTATGCGTTTCGGAAGGCCGGTACGGGCATTGCCAGCGGCATCGAAGGGTTGCTGATTGAAACGGATCGCACCACACTGCCCGCGATGCTGCAAAAGGCCGGCTACACGACGGGTGTGGTGGGCAAATGGCACCTTGGTCTCGGCACCAATCCGACAGATTATAACCATGCGATCAAACCTGGTCCGCGTGAAATCGGCTTCGATTACAACTGGATCATGCCCGCTACCGGCGACCGCGTGCCCTGCGTTTGGGTGGAAGGCGATCACGTTGTCAACCTTGATCCAGCCGATCCGATCATTCTCGATTATAAGGTCGGCCGCGGCGACAAGAATTCCTATGTCAACGGCGTACCGCGCATCGGCGGGCAAAAGGGAGGCACAGCAGCGTTGTGGAAGGATACGGAAATGTCCACTGTCATCGCTGCGAAGAGTTGCCAGTTCATCGAGCAACATCGGGAGAAGCCATTCTTCCTTTTTATGGCCACGCATAACATTCACGTGCCGCGTGTGCCGAATCCTCAATTTGTCGGCAAAAGCGATTGCGGCGTCCGCGGTGATGCTATTGTCGAGTTTGATTGGATGGTTGGTCAGGTGCTTGATCAGTTGGAAAAAAGCGGACTCGCCGAGAATACCATGGTGATCCTCAGCAGCGACAACGGTGGCATCAACGACGAAAATGGTCCCGATAAAGTTCATGGCCTTGGGCAACCCGATGGCACCAATGGACATCGTCCTAACGGTGTGTTGCGCGGCACCAAAGGCTCTCTCTGGGAAGGCGGCACGCGCGTTCCGCTGATCGTCCGCTGGCCGGCGAAAGTGAAGCCTGGCACCTCGGATGCGCTGGTGAGTCAGATTGACTTTCTCGCTAGCTTCGCCGCACTTACTGGCCAGAGCATGCCGCAAGGACAAGCTCTAGACAGCGAAAATCATCTAACAGTTTTTCTTGGCGCTGCACCAGTCGGTCGCCAGACTCTGGTGGAGCAAAGCAATGGTGGCGGTAATTTCGGCTTCCGCTCTGGCAATTGGAAACTAGTGCCAAATGGGAAGGGGAAGGGCACCGCTAAAGCCGCCCTTTACGACCTTGCCACTGACTTGAGCGAAACCACCAACGTTGCTGATAAACATCCTGAAGTGGTCAAGGATCTAACGGAATTTCTGAATAAGACAGTTGCGAAAGGAATTGCCGCACCTAAGCGGAAGTAGATCACTGTTGTTTTTTCTTCTGATTGATATTCGCATGAACTACGATATTAACTCACCGACCCATTAACATCCGCCTGATGAAACACAAAATTCTTTGCCTCACCGCTCTTGCTTTAAGCCTCTTATATCCAGCGAATTGCGATGAAAATGCAGCGCCTCTCTACGACGTCGTAGTTTATGGTGATTCTTCCGGTGCTGTCGTCGCTGCGATCTCAGCCAAGCGCCAAGGGAATTCGGTCATTTTGGTAAATCCCACAGGTTTCCTCGGAGGAATGAGCGCGAGTGGACTGGGAGCGACTGATTTTTTAGGACGACAGGGCTCGTTTGGAGGAATCGCATCGGAGTTTTACGTTAATGTGGCAAAAGCCTATGGGGTGAGTTTTGTTCGTAGCTTTGAACCGCATGTCGGTCGGCAGGCGTTTGAGAAGATGATCGCTGACGACAAAGTCCAGGTCGAACTCAATGAAAAGCTCGACCGCACTCCCGGAAAGGGCGTGAAGATGAATGGCAAGCGCATCGAGTCGATCACTACGCTCAGTGGCAAAACCTATCGTGGAAAAATGTTCATCGATGCCACCTATGTCGGCGATCTGATGGCGGCAGCGGGCGTGACTTACACCGTCGGTCGCGAGCCTGAGAGTCAATACAAAGAAGATCTTGCTGGCGTTCGTCGTGGTGACACCAAACCACGCATTCATTACACGCAGGGAGACAAAGATCACTACGTAAAAGATGTCGATCCCTACATCAAGCCCGGCGATCCTAAGAGCGGGCTGCTGCCATCCATGAATCGCGTTGAAGGCCTAAGCAATGGACAAGGCGATAAGAAGATCCAAGCTTACAACTACCGTGTCTGTTTGACGACCGATCCCGCCTTACGGATTCCTATCGAAAAGCCCGCTGGCTATAAGGAATTGGACCACGAACTCCTGCTCCGCAACTTCGATGCAGGTGACATGCGACTTCCCGCATTGGTGGAACCATTGGCTGGCACTGGCTCCAAAGTTGATTGGAATAACATGCACGCCATCGGTTCCGATCACCCCGGCGCGAATTGGGAGTATCCAGAAGCTAGCTACGAAAAACGTCGCGAGATCGAAAAGGATCATGAGAATTACATCCGTGGTTTTTTGTGGACTCTCTCGAACAATCCTCGGGTTCCTGAAAAGATTCGGGCCAAAGCATCGACGTATGGTTTAGCGAAGGATGAATTCACTGACAATGGTAGCTGGCCATGGATGATCTACATTCGCGAGGCTCGGCGCATGGTTGCTGATTATGTGATGAACCAGCACGATTGCGAGGGTTCACGCTCCGCGCCCGATCCCGTAGCTCTGGGTTCATTTGGCATGGACTCTCACGTGGTGCAGCATTTTGTCACCGAAAATGGGCTCGCACAAAATGACGGCGTAATTTGGCGTGTGCCGCCTCGTCCGTATGGCATTTCTTATCGTTCGATCGTTCCACGCAAGAGCGAATGCGAAAACTTATTCGCGCCGATTACCCTTTCCACCTCACATGTGGCGCATGGTTCGATCCGCATGGAGCCCGTGTTTATGGCTCTCTCTCAAAGTGCCGCCATCGCCGCAGGCATGGCAATCGAAGGCGGTGTTGCCGTGCAAGATCTCGCCTATCCCGCACTGCGTGATAAATTGGAAGCTGCGAAGCAAATCGTCAATCCTGAGAAATACAAGCGAGCCACCGCGGCACCGAAGAAACCTGCGGCACCGAAAAAGCCATGATGAAATAAAAACCGTCTGGTTGGTATGTTTTAAGGTTTCCTATTTTTATTGCTAACACAAATCAAGAGAACTCGCAAATCATGTCACCAAATGAAACACCACACCTCTAGTTTCCTCACTGCTTGCGCTGCTGTTCTTACGCTATTGCTCTGCGCTTCAGTCCTGCACGGCGCGGAACAATGGACTGTCTTTGAAGCTTCATTCTCCCCCGCTAAAAAATATGACAATCCATTCTTAGATATCGAAGTGGATGTGGTTTTCAAGCAAGGCGACAAACATTGGAAAGTGCCAGCGTTCTGGGCAGGCGGCGACAAGTGGACCGTTCGCTTCGCGCCTCCTTTGCAGGGGAAATACACCTATCGAGTCGAATGCAATGACAAAGCAAACTCCGACCTCAACGGAACAGAACAAAGCCTTTCAGTCACGCCCTACACGGGCGATAATCCATTACTAAAACACGGCCCTCTTCGCGTTACTGAAGACAAACGCCACTTCGAGCACGCCGATGGCACGCCGTTTCTCTGGCTGGGCGACACGTGGTGGAAGGGTTTGTGCAAGCGCATGACCTGGGAAGGTTTTCAAGAACTAACAGCCGACCGCAAAGCCAAAGGCTTCAATGCGGTGCAGATCGTTTGCGGACCCTATCCGGATGAAAATATGATGGAAACTCGCTGGGAAAACGAAGGCGGCAAGCCCTACGAGAAAATCGATTTTAGCCTGGTAAATCCGAAGTATTTCGAGTTTGCCGACCGTCGCATCAAGCACCTCGTCGATGCGGGAATCGTGCCGGTCATCGTCGGCGGATGGGGGCGTCCGCAGGGTGGAGGACAGAGCACCTTGGCGCAAGTGGGATTGGACGGCTACAAGCGGCATTGGCGGAATTTGATCGCACGTTACGGGGCCTATCCCACGATGTGGATCGTCGGCGGTGAGGCCAAAGATGCTTATGGCCCATGGGCGGAGTTGGCAAAGTATCTAAAAGAAATCGACCCCTATCACCATCCGCTGACTTACCACGCGCCCGAGCACCCGCGTCAGGCGATCAAGGACAATGCGGTGTTTGATTTCGACATGGTTGCGATCGGGCATCAAGGTTACCAGACTGCGGCACAAACTCTTGAGCTGATGAAATCCTGTCAGTCCCAGCAACCGAGCAAACCAGTGCTTTGCGGCGAAGCCTGTTATGAAGGACACATGCAAACCAACTTCCAAGATGTACAGCGTCACCTGTTTTGGAGTTTTATGTTGAGCGGTGCGGCGGGCCAGACCTACGGCGCAGCGGGCATCTGGCAAGCCAGCGTGGAAGGTGATCCAGGCATCGATCCGATTTACGACTGGACGACATGGAAAGAAGGAATGAACTACCCGGGATCAACTCAGTTAGGGATTGGCAAAAAATTGCTCGAAAAATATGCATGGTCACGTTTTGAAACGCATCCTGATTGGTGTGAAAAGGATTGTTTTGCCGCAGGCATCCCTGGCAAGATCAGGATCATTTATCAACCGAAGCGCGGCATTTATAACTGGAAAGGCACAATCGTCAAAGGGCTAGAGCCTGCTTTGCGCTACTCTGCCTACTACTTCGACCCCGCCAGCGGCAGATGTTTCGATCAAGGGCTTGTCAATGCTCCGTCGGGCGAGTATATTTCACCTCGACTACCTTCTCCGCAGGACTGGGTGTTGGTCCTCGAAAATAATAATAAGAAGTGAGCCGTTGCTATAATGATAAGATCTCTGCCAGTTGCCATTTGTATGAGTCTTACCATCTCGGTGTTTGTCGCGCGGGCGGCCGAGTTGCCACAGCCAGCAAAGATCGAGTTCAATCGCGATATCCGCCCGATTCTCTCGGATGCTTGTTTTCATTGTCATGGACCAGACAAGAATACGCGTGAATCCGGGCTGCGGCTTGACATTCGCGAAGAGGCCCTGAAGGAATCGAAATTAGGTGAATTTCCGATCGTGCCGGGGCAAGCGGACAAGAGTGATATCATCCGCAGAATTCTAACAGATGACGAGGATGAAAAAATGCCACCAGCTAAAGCGCATAAGGTGCTGACCAGCGCGCAGAAAGAAACGTTAAAAAAGTGGGTCGCCCAAGGTGCGGAGTATCAGATTCATTGGGCTTATTTGCCGATCCAAAGGCCGCCCGTTCCCGCGACTTCTCCGCATCCAGTGGACGCATTCATTCGTCAACGATTGGCCACGGAAAAACTACAAGCGAGTGCCGAGGCTGACAAGATCACGCTGATTCGCCGCGTGACACTTGACCTCACTGGACTGCCACCCACGCCTGCCGAAGTGGATGCCTTTGTCAATGATGCCGCACCAGCAGCCTATGAGCGAGTGGTGGATCGTTTGCTCGCCTCGCCGCACTTCGGTGAGCGCATGGCCGTCGATTGGCTTGATGGTGCACGTTTTGCCGATACCAATGGCTACCAAGTGGACCGCGACCGCACACTTTATGCATGGCGCGACTGGGTGATCAAAGCATTCAATGATAATAAACGTTTTGATCAGTTCACCATCGAACAAATCGCTGGCGATTTATTGCCGAACGCCACGCTTGATCAGCGAATCGCTACTGGATTCAATCGCAACAACATGGTCAACGAGGAGGGTGGTATCACTCCCGAAGAATTCCTCGCCGAATACACGGCCGATCGTGTGGAAACAACGGCGACGGTTTGGCTCGCGCAGACCTTCAATTGCACGCGTTGTCACGACCATAAATTCGACCCGCTCACGCAAAAAGATTTTTACAGCATGAAAGCGTTTTTTCACAACGTTTCAGAAAGCGGAGTGGGCAATTATAATGCAGCGGCAAAGATCAGCAGTCCGCCGTTTCTAGCGCTACCTTCTCCAGATCTCGATGCGAAAATTTCTGCGATCAAGGCGGATATCGAAATCACCAAGCAGGATCAAAGTCCACCTGCGAAGGAGCGTCTTGCTGAGCTCACCAAATCTCTAACAAAAATGCAATTAGACATTCCTTACACGCAAGTAATGAATGATGATCAAACACGCGAGACGTTCATTTTAGTGCGCGGTGTGTTTGATCAGATCGGTGAAAAAGTCACTGCGAACACACCCGCGGTCATGCCGCCGATGCGTGCTGATCTGCCCCGCAATCGTCTCGGACTCGCGCGTTGGTTGGTCGATCCAGCGAACCCACTGCCGGCGCGCGTGACGGTCAATCGTTTTTGGCAGATGTTGTTCGGCACAGGTCTGGTGCGCACAGCGGAAGATTTCGGTTCGCAAGGCGAGCCACCAAGTCATCCAGAGCTGGTTGATTGGTTAGCATCCGAATTTATTTCTAGCGGTTGGGATATGAAAGCGATAATGCGATTGTTAGTCACCAGTGCCACCTATCGACAAAGTTCAAAACTCACAGCCGCAGCTCATGAGCGCGATCCTAACAATCGCTTGCTTGCCCGTGGACCGCGTTTTCGCTTGCAGGCTGAATTTGTGCGCGACCAAGCACTCGCGGCGAGTGGTTTGTTAGTTTCACAAGTTGGCGGACCTTCCGTAAAACCATATCATCCTCCGGGGCTGTATGAACAAGTGGTCAATCAAAAGGATAACCCGAAGGCAACCTATACGCAGGATAAAGGCGAGGCGCTCCATCGTCGTAGTCTTTATACCTATTGGAAGCGCTCGGTGCCCAACCCCGCGATGCTGCTCTTCGATGCGCCGTTTCGTGAGACCTGCACCTTGCGCCGACCACGCACCAATACGCCGCTGCAAGCACTCAATCTTCTCAATGATCCGACATACGTGGAAGCCTCA
>CAIRGO010000012.1 GCA_903878115.1 Akkermansiaceae bacterium
CGGCGCCGAGGCAAGGGGAATGTCACCCGGTAATAGCACCGTGGAACTAGCCAGCGCACAGGCGCGGGCGATGGTGTTTTCCAGTTCGCGCACATTGCCAGGCCAATTATGGCTTTGCAGGGCGCTGATCGCTTCTTGTGATAAGCGGATGCGCGCCATGCCGTTCTTACGTGTGATGCGTTGCAGGAAAAATTCGGCGAGAAGGGGAATGTCTTCCTTGCGCTCGCGCAGCGGCGGAATGCGAACTTCTACCACATTTAGACGATAATATAAATCTTCCCGGAAGCGCCCCGCGCTGACTTCTGCGGCAAGATCTTTGTTGGTGGCGGTGATGATGCGCACATCTCCTTTTTGCGTTTCGTTAGAACCTACACGGGAATAACTGCCGTCTTGCAAGACGCGTAATAATTTCACCTGAATCGATAAGGGCATATCGCCAATTTCATCAAGAAAAAGTGTGCCGCCATCCGCTTGTTCAAAGCGACCAGCGCGCCGCGCGATCGCTCCGGTGAATGATCCTTTTTCGTGGCCAAAAAGTTCCGACTCTAACAAGTTTTCTGGGATCGCGCCACAATTCAACGGGATCATTTCTTTCAAGCGTCGCGGTGAATATTCATGAATCGCTTTTGCGATCAATTCTTTGCCTGCGCCACTCTCGCCAGAAACTAAAACTGGCGCATCGGAGCGCGCCACACGACCGACGATTTTAAATACATCTTGCAAGGCTCGAGAAATGCCGATGATTTTCACTCGTCCATCTTGAGCCGGGTGTTCCGCAGGCGTGGTGTCTGCAGAGCGTCGATCTTCGGCTAATTGCAAGGCGGACTCGACAACAGAGCGCAATTCAAAAGCGAGAGATTCTTTTCTGAGCACATCGTGCGCGCCTCGTTGAGTGGCTTCGATCACTTGCCCTGTCGTAGGGAAGCCGCCATTGAGAATCACTAAGGTAGAAGGGGACTCCGTCTTCACGCGATTGAGTAATTCCATACCATCGAATGGTTGAAGGTCGATGGCTGAGATCACCACATCAATGTGAGTTTTGGCGAGAATTTTGACTGCATTTTCGGCGCTGTCAGTGCGTAGGATTTTTAGATTTTTGGCAGACAAATGCTTCGTAGCCCAGTCGAGAAATTCGATCTCCTGGTCAACGATGAGAATGGTTTGCTCTGAGTTTCCTTCCGACATGGGGCGGCAATAGGAAAACATATTTTTTCACATTAGCACGCATAAATCGTATCATGATGTGATTTAATAGGAGAAACAGCTTTTCTAAAGCGGCGACTAGGCATTTCCTCCATCGATGAGGTTCAGAACAAACATCTGTCAGCGCACTTCAGCAAAATGCGTTGGGATTTGTTCTAAAAAAACCGTTCTTGCGCAATAATAAGTTTGAGCTATACTTTAGCCATGAAAAGCTACAACGCATTTCATTTTACCATATACAGGTTCCATGGCCACCTTGCACCTATCACCCGTAAATTGGCAACGCATGAGTGATGCTGTCGATAAAATTAGGCATCGTTTGCTTCATGTTAGCGCGTGTTTGAAAAAGGCGAATCTGCCTTACGCAGTGATTGGCGGAAATGCTGTGGCCGCTTGGGTTTCACGAGTGGATGAGAGCGCTGTGCGTAACACTAGAGATGTGGATGTTTTGCTGAGACGCGAAGACATGCCAGCAGCCATCGCGGCTTTGAGCGCCGCTGGCTACGTCCATCGTCGAGTCGCATCTCTTGGTGGCGGCCCCATGGATGTATTTCTTGATGGCCCCGAAGGAAAAATCCGTGATGCCGTTCACATTTTATTTGCTTGTGAAAAACCCAAGCAAGATTCCGATTACCCGAATGCCGATGTCAAAGAATCTGAGGATGCAGGCGAGTTCACGCTTATTTCGCTGCATGCATTAGTGCGCATGAAGCTAGCAGCATGGCGTGACAAAGACCGCGTTCATTTACGGGATCTAGCTGATGTAGGCCTAGTAGACCGGGAGATGGTTCACACTCTCGACAAGCAACTAGCTGATCGTCTGCTTCTCATCCTTGATCATCCAGAGTGAACATTGTAAAATTGATGACTGGACACGAGTGAAGGCAGCTTTCCTCAGTGATGTCACTTCCACTACCGCTGGTTTTGGCACATCGGGTGCCTGAGCTGAGGCGAGTGCCAAGAATAGCACATAAATCATCAAAGTCTTCATTCCGCGCCGCTATGCCATTCTGTTAGTTTATAAAGCTCTGTTTCTTGGAAGCGGATCATATCTTCATCATCTGGAAAGTCGAGGTAAACGATGTATCCTTCCTTTTCGATCCGGATGCGAAGATCAGCACGTACGCCGTTTTCTAGGGTCGCAGAGCCCAATTCCTGATAGACAGTTTTCTCCCACGACTTGCGACGTTTCTCCCGTATATTCCATGTTTCAGGACCTAATTCTAGAAAGCTAATGTTATAAGTTTTTTAGGTATTTAGATCCAGTGTTCTCTGGAGAAGCTCTCGTGCCTCTTTCCCCACATTTATCGTGGCACCGTGGAACCAATTCATCGATCCGAGATCTGCACTTCCATTTATTTGCACTTTACCGCCTGATGCATCTTGAAACATGCTTTTTAGCACAGTTTGACGATTCGCTTCAGGCCAAGTAAATCGTTCAGGGTCATATACCAGCCAAAATCGACCACTATCATATTTCAAATGACGTGCATAGTATTGAGCATAATAGACACCATCCGTATCCCCTTGGAGAAATTTGTGGATATTGCCGATTTGTGCAGCATAAGTTGGTGCATAATTCACATTAAGGATTTGGTTCCAGTCACGCACAGTAGGAATACCCAGAGATTGCAGCCATAATTTGGCGCTATTGCTCTCCTTTTCATAATCAGCTATAGACAAATTTTCTGGTGGGACAATTGTGTCCATTCTTCTTATCGCATCCTTTCCCCAAGTGAACTCTGCTACGCCCACTTTTTTTAACTCAGATTGAGCGATTCCAGAATTTGCAGAGAGAAGAGCTAAACTAAATGGAGTATTACTAACTTCGTTCAGAAAAGAAACTGGCAAGTCATATTTAGTTGAATACGATGTTAAAACACAGCATTTTTTAAACCCAATTTCCGGCAATTGCCAATCATCACCACCGATAAATAAATGTACTGGAGATTCATCAATATCATAGTTTGAACGAGTGTTAGAAATCGTAACAAAGCCACAGGCATCAGGCAATTTTACTTTTGCAAGTTGATCACGCGTGATGTTTTTCATTGAAGTTGTATCCCGTGCTATGCCACTGTTTCCTCCGCAACGTTCCGTCCATTCTTTAGCGCATTCTAACTCAGCGACGATTCTTTTAGCTTTGGCTGGTTTTAAAACACTAGTGTAGGCAAATAATAAACTCATAATCAAAAAGATGGAGGAGGTAATGCGTCGCGGATTTCATACTTTACTTCTATTCTTCTATCAACTTGTTTTGCAAGTGCTTCAACAAGACGCTCCTTAGTCGGATTACTAGGAACTCTATTAGTAACAATAAATTTCACGTTTTTACTATCGGCATCTGTAGTAGCTGCTAGAAACCATCTAGAACTTCGTATTGAACGAATGCAACTCTTAGAATGAATTGATTTCCTTTTCATGGAAAAAATGCTCTACTTGCGGCGTGAAGCAGTTTTTCGTAATCATGATGATGTTGGTGGGTAATTTATTTTCCCAAGATGCCGCATTGCAGGGGCAATTGGAAAATGTTTACGGTGTTTGGCGGACAGCGATGATCAAGGCTGACTATCCGACATGGACAAAGGTGACGGCAGCGCATCGCCAGATGACGGTGAAAAATCGCTTGGCCTCTGAGCGAAGGGTCTTTCCAAAAGGGATTTTTGAAGTGCCCACCGCACCACCCGTGTTGACTGGTCTCAAGGCGGTTCAAGTGAAGCGCAATGGCGCCACCGCGAAGTGTGTCTATTTTGGTAAGATTGATTTTGGAGTCGGCGGTGAGCCAACGGACAATTTGATCGTCATTGATTATGTGCAGGAGGCGACGGGATGGAAGTATGATGTGGCAGAATTCGTTAGTCTATTGGCATTGGCAGATGTGCGTGCAGAGCTGGCGAAGGGTGATTTGAGTTACATTGAAAAAACACCTGAATTTGCACCCACGGGAAAAGTTCCTCCCATTCCTGCCGTGGTGCCGGTGGCGAAGTATATCTCAAAAGTCTATGTGTTTTGCCCAGGACGGATGGTGGAAGTGACCGTGAATAAGATTAGTAAGCATCAATTTGGTAATGCCAAAGAAGCGGAATTAGTGATGGGTGGACTGCGCGATGGCCTTAACGAAATTACCTACTCGGTCAAGGGCGTACCAGGTGGCACAGGCAAAGAGGCGATGACCATCCGAGTGTATGCTTTTTCGCAAGTTGACGGAGTGAAGCCTGTTAAGGCGTTTGAATACCAAGTGTTAGAGGGCGAAGCGGTCAAGGGAACTGGCGCGATGACATTTGACCTCGATGCGGCAATGTCGGCAACCTTATTAGGAAAATGAGGCATTGGATTCTGGCTTCGTCGTCACCGCGGCGTCGTGATTTGTTAGAGAAAGCGGGAGTATCATTCGAAGTGATGGCGTCGCCTGCAGAGGAGATTCACGATGAATCGATGGATTTTCGAATGTTATGCGAGGAAAATGCCGAGCGCAAAGCACAAGCGATTAGCGAGATATACCCGCAAGCGTGGGTGATCGGGGCCGATACTCTGGTCAGTATTGATCAACGGATTCTGGGAAAACCACATGATGAAAACGAAGCACGTGCCATGTTGCGTATGCTGAGTGGACGATCAAATCAAGTCTGCACTGGCGTTTGTCTGCTAGGACCAGGAGGGAAAAAGCTGCGATTTCATGAGATTAGCGATGTTGACTTTTTGTCGATTGGTGAGCCGGAAATTGAGAACTACATGAGCAAGGTCAATACTCTGGATAAAGCTGGTTCCTATGCTGCGCAGGAATTTGGAGAATTGATCATTCGTGAGATTCGCGGAGATTTTTCTAACATTGTCGGTTTGCCGATGAGAAAATTGCTCATGATGATGAATGAGTTATCATAGATTTTGATTTTCGAGATTGCTCTTGCTAGTGGCAAGTGTTTATGATCACCGCGTGAAGGAAATGCGCTTTCAGATTGAGGAAATGCTCAGCCAAGATGCCAATGGCGCGGTATTTCTTGCGATGGACTCAGTGACCGGAAAAGAAGTGCGTCTTGAGCGGTTTTTTCCTTTCGGAGCAGGGGCAGGCGGTTTGGAGGGCGAAGAATTGGGCGCCTACAGTAATGCGGTAGAATCGATGAAAGCCATCCAGCACCGATCATTGTTGCGCGTTCTCGATGGTGGTTGCGATCCTGTTGATGGGATTCCTTATTTGGTTACCCAAGGGATGGATGGACTACATCTAGCTGATTTTTTTTCCGAGGGGCCGATCACGCCCATTCAAGGTCGAGAATTAGCGGAATCCGCGCTCGAAATTATGGAGATCATCGAACAGCGCTTTGGCACTGGTGCTGATTGGTTAGTATTAAAAGCGGAGCATGTGGATGTCTGTAACAACGGTGAATTTTTTCGATTCGCAGTCGATCCAATGAAATGGCTTGGCCTTAAAAAAAGTCAGGGCGGCGTAAGAGAGCTCGCTATCTTGGTGGAGAACGCGATGGGGTGGAGCGGACGCGTCATTGCTGGAAGTTCGGTAAGTCGCCTTAGTGCTTGGGTTCGTTCTGCTAAGACAGAAAAATGGAATAGTGCCCAAGCTCTGGCTTCCTTGCGAGGTGAAACAATTCCCGTTCCTGCGCCAACAATTGCATCGGATCTAACAGTTTCGCCGCCACAACAAGTTGGTAATGCAGTAAACGAGCCTGTGTATTCCATGCCACATCAGCCATTTGTCGTTGCGAGACCCCG
>CAIRGO010000013.1 GCA_903878115.1 Akkermansiaceae bacterium
AGAACAGGAACTTCACCATGACTGCTCCAGCGGATGAGTGTGTGGGTGCTATCATAAACGGTAGCAGAAAGCATGAGCATTACTTGTTTTTCTGCGGCTGCATATCTAGTGGCACGAGCGGCGAGTTGTTCTTCTGTGAGTGGTTTAGGCGCGGGTGGCTCGGGAATCGGGGGAAGATCGACGGGGACGATTTCTTGGAGCGTGAATTTCTGACCGTCGCGATAGACGATTTTTGATTTTAGAATGTTCTCGTGGTTCGGCTGGTGTTTCGACAACTTGCGGACGGACAATGGGGTCGAGGAGAACGGCATCTTCGTTGATGGGCTCTTGCGCGTGGAGGCCAAGGAAGAAGAATAGGGATAAAAGGATCGTATTTGTTTTCACAGTAGTCGATTTTTTAAAAGTGCCATATCTGAAAAATAACAGCCATCAGATCGGCGCGAGATACAGATGAAACGATTGTGGATAGAACCAACGAAGCACGTCGCGACTGTATCACAGGCGACCGAAGAGGCAAGAGAAGTTGCGGTGATCAAAATTTAGCGCCTTTCTTCTAGAGCATGGAATAAATATTCTTGCTTTCATAAGCAAAAAGCGGATTCTTTGGGTGTGAAAAATATTGTACGAAACATCATTGCAGTGGCTTGTTTTTCTTTGGCGAGCGTTTCTTATGGGGAAGACAGTCGAGTCTGGACATCACGCGCCGGCACGACGGTTGATGCATCGTTGACGCGCTTCGAGGCTGATATTGTCTATCTAACAACGAAAGAGCGCAAAGAAATCAAACTTCCTGTAACCGATCTGTCCCTAGCAGACCGCCAGTATTTGGTAGAGTTCGCGAAGGCTGATGAAAAAATCCTCACGCAAGGAGAACTCGGCGTGCCAGAGAAAGAAGTGCGCGTTGATAGCAAAACGTTTGTAAAACTGGAGCCAAAGTTAGTGCTTTCTAACGATAGCTCAGAGGGCTTGTTTGAACAAATGCAGACCGAGCATTTCTTGATTGCTTATGCTGGTAAAGTTCGTCCCCATGCGGTGGCGGAAATGGCCGAATCTCTATGGCACGGCATGGCGTTTTATCACATGAATTTCCGCAAGGATTGGGGTGATAAGCGCAAGGTGATTTTCCTTTGCGAAGATCGTGATGCTTATAAATGGCTTGGTGAATGGTATGGAAAAATTCTGACCGATGCTGCCACTGATCAAGATGGACAAATGCGGGTGGCTCGACATGCCGCCACATGGGATAAAGTCGGAGGAACTTCACTATCCATACCTGCGGAGATCTGCACTCGTGAAAAATTTCATGAGTCTGCGATCGTTTTTAACCTGAAAGATGGCAATGACTATAAAAAAGTATTCACCGCTTTCCCTACTCATTGCATCGCGGGTGCATTGCTTCAACAACAAATGGGCGGCTACACCGGCGGCAATGGATTTTTCTGCGTGGTCACAGGTCATGCCTATTATAAAGAAATCAGACTGTCTGGCATCACCGAAACGCATTTGATCGATGCTGGTGGATCAGGCGGTGATGAAATTAGCACCAAATCAGGATTCGACGATGGCACCGCATGGCCACGTCTATTAAAATCCGAAGTCAAACGCGGTAAAATCAAACCAAATCTGTTAGAAGTTTACACCGTAGATCAAGATACCCTCAATCCAGCAAAATTGGTGTTGATGTATTCGTTCGCGAATTACCTACAAAGCACACCGCAACGTGTCTGCGCCTTTTCGCGTTTGATTCGTCGGGTAGAGGCCAATCAAGCGATGCCAGAGCCAGAAGAGTTGGCGAAAATCTACGGATTTGATAGTGTGGAAAAAATGGAAGCTGACTGGGTTGCCTACATCACTGGCAATGATTTTAAATAATTTCCACAAAATCTCACTTTACTGACGTTACCACCACGATGAAATCATTTTCACTATTATGCGCTTTATTTTTAGGCACCACGATGCTTCACGCTCAAACGGCGGATGAGGGCACAGAATTTCGCTCTTTTAAAGGCTCCAATGGCAAGGTGATCAAGGCTGCTCTGATTGATAAGACCGAAACCAAAGCGACTCTTTTGTTGGAAAACAAACGACGCGCCGAGGTGCCTCTCGAAAGCCTATCCGCTGAAGATCAGGAATACATCAAGAACTGGAGTAAGGAAAAAGCACTGTTTCTTCAAAAGTGCATGAACCTAACCGTTCGTGAGTTGTTAGAATTACGCGGCTACGAGTCATTTCCTTTTGAGCTCAAAGCTAACTCGATCATCATGGATGCGAAGATGAATGGCAAAGATGCCAAATTTGTCATCGATACTGGTGCGGGCACTAGTCTGCTGCACACCAAATCAGCGGCTCGTTGCGAATTAGAAATCGGGCCGATGGATCAAGAAGTTTCTGGTGTTTCCGGTTCAGTGCCTGCTGCTTGGTGCAAAGTGCCTACCCTCTCGATTGGCGAGTCAGTTTTCCGTGATCGCAAAATCCTCGGCACCGATCTTGATGCTAATATGCCGAAAGGCGGCGCGATTGCCATGCACGATGGTCTGTTCGGAGCTGATCTGCTGACCCAGTTAGATACCGTGATTTCCTATAAAGAAAATCGCATTTTCTTCCGTCCAGACCGATCGGACCGCAGTCAAGTGGATGGCGAAGCCGCTAAATCTACAGATGCAGGTGTGGAAGGCGAGCAAAAGGAAAAAGATGAACATCTGAATTTCCGGATTTTCAAAACGCGTGATGGCAAATCATTCCGTGCCAACATCATTTCTAAAACTGCGACGGTGCTCACCGTGAAATTGATCAATGGCAAAGACCAGCAAGTTCCTGTGGCGAATCTTTCTGACGAGGATCAAAAATATTCTGATTCATGGACCGAAGCGGGCGACATTTTCTTGCGTTATTGCGGTGCTTTGAAGATCGAAGAATTGTTAGTGTTGCGGAAATATAATTCCTTTGAATACGAGCGTCGCGGCAATCATATCTTTGTCGATGGTACTCTCAATCATAACAAAGTCACCTACATGGTTGACACTGGCGCGGCGAGTTCTTTGTTAGATGTGACTGCTGCGAAAGAAAATGGCTGCGAAATTGGACCGATGGACAAAAAAGTTTACGGCATCGGTGGCGAAGCACCTGCGGGAGAAACAGTGATGAAAAAAGTCACCTTAGGCAAAGTTGAGCTAACCAATCGTCGCACCTTAGCCACCGACATGCGCGGTCGTGATGGGGGACGTGACCCAGGTTATATAGGGCTCTTCGGGGCTGACTTCATGCGTGAGCTTGATGCGGTGATTACCTATAAAGAAAATCGCATTTTCATGATTCAGCGATAACTTCTTACGCTGTTTCGTTTTTACACGGGTCGTCTGCTGAGACGGCCCGTTTTTTTTGTCGAATAAAATGCCGTAAATTTCAGTAGTCACGCGGCATTTTTTTGTTCAAGATGCGCGCCCAATCAATTGTAAATCTTATGGCAAGACCAGTAACGTTATTCACCGGGCAGTGGGCTGATATCCCACTTGCAGAGCTTCTCCCACGTGTCAAACAAATGGGCTATGATGGCGTAGAACTCGCCTGTTGGGGCGATCATTTTGACGTGCAGGCAGCCCTCACACAGCCAGGCTATGTGGAAGCAAAGTGGGAATTGCTGAAAAAGCATGACCTTGCCTGTTATGCAATTTCCGCTCACCTTGTGGGGCAAGCGATTTGTGATCTGATCGATGAACGTCATCAGTGCATCTTGCCACCTCACGTTTGGGGCGATGGCGAGGCTGAGGGCGTGCGTCAACGCGCCGCCGCAGAAATGGCCGATACCGGACGCGCAGCGCGCAAGTTCATCGATGCAGGAAAATCCTACATGGCCAGCAAGCCAGCAGGTTCTGGAAAAGTCGTAGTCAATGGATTTACCGGCTCCAGCATTTGGGGTGCGCTTTATGCCTTCCCGCCGACCAATCAAGCGTATCTGCAAAAAGGCTATGATGATTTCGCCAAGCGCTTTGCGCCGATCCTCGAGGTATTCGAAAAAGAGGATGTTTATTTTGCGTTAGAAGTTCATCCTACGGAAATCGCCTTTGACATTGTCTCGGCACAGCGCGCACTCGCCGCAGTGAAAAATCACAAACGTTTTGGGTTTAACTATGATCCTTCTCACCTCGGCTACCAAGGCGTGGATTACGTGAAATTCATTCGCACTTTTGCCGCACAAATTCACCACGCGCACATGAAAGATGTATGGTGGGGCCACGGCGACGGCACAGTAGGGGTCTTTGGTGGCCATACGGATTTCTGCGATGCTCGCCGATTCTGGGATTTCCGCAGCGTCGGTCGTGGCGACATTCGTTTTGAAGACGTGATCGTAGCACTCAATGATATCGGCTACACTGGCCCGCTCAGTGTTGAGTGGGAAGATGGTCGCATGGATCGTTTCCACGGTGCTACGGAAAGCGCCGCTTATGTGCGCAAACTCGATTTTCCAGTCAATCAAATCGCCTTTGATGCGGCATTCGATAAATCAAATCAATAACTCTCACTATCTAACAAAATACTATGTCAATCAAAGTAGGAGTCATTGGAGCCGGTGGTATGTTGCAATATCATGCCGCAGGCTTTCGCCAAGCAGGCGCTGAGATCGTAGCCGTAGCAGATGCCGCACCAGGCGCCGCGGCGAAGGCTGCGGAAAAATGGAGCATCGCGCAGTCATACGACTCGGTGGATGCGATGTTAGCGCAGTGTAAGGAGTTAGATGCCGTTAGCATCATTGTGCCTAACAAATTTCACAAACCACTGGCGATTCAATGTTTGCAAGCTGGCAAGCATGTTTTTTCTGAAAAACCACCTGCATTGAATGCCGCTGAGGTCAAAGAAATGATCGATGCTGCCAATCAATCGGGCAAAAAATTGATGTTCAATTTCAATAACCGCGCTCGTCCCGAATCACAAGCGATGATGAAATACATCAACGCAGGCGATTGCGGACGCATCAATTCTGCACAAGCGAAATGGATTCGCCGCACTGGCATTCCTGGTTTTGGCGGTTGGTTCACTACCAAGGAATTGTCGGGTGGGGGACCGTTGATTGACCTGCTACACATGGTCGATCTCGCGATGTATTTCATGGGTTATCCTGAGCCAGCTCATGTTTTGGGTCAGACCTTCCATGATTTCATCGAAGACAAAAACTTCAAAGGTCCATGGGGCATACCTGACCGCGTCGGCGGTGTGACTGACGTGGAGAATGCGGCACATGGCTTTGTCAGCTTCAAGACTGGCCAAGTGCTGAGCTTGCAAGTTTCATGGGCAGAAATGATCAAACGCGAAGAAGTCAGCGTCGTTTTCCAAGGCACCAAAGCTGGTGGAAAAGTAGAGCGTCTGTTTGGCATCGATGGGCTCGACGATACAGCGATCGATACCTGCGAACTGTATGTTCAAGAGAATGGTCATAGTGTCAATCGCAGCATCACCACACCCGTCTGCGAGGACATGGGCCGCATCTTTTCAGCCGCCAATTTCATCGAAGCAATCGAAGGCAAATCCGCACCGTTTAACACCCCTGAGCAAGCATTACGTCTGATGCAAGTGATCGATGCAATCTACGCCTCCGCTCAATCCGGCAGGCCAGTGAGTATTTAGTCGAATCCGTTCGCAACCATGCTCCCATGTGGAAGTTCAATCAGCCCATGGCTGTCAAACGAATGAAGCCATCGGCCTAATTATGCCTCAATTCAGACGTTACCTTGGCATCGACTATTCTGGTGCGCAAACGCCCACAAGTAGTCTGAAGGGGCTGAGCATTTTTGCGGCGACCACCGCGCAATGTCCCATCGAGATTCAGCCACCGCCAAGTGCGCGTAAGTATTGGACGCGGCGTGGTCTTGCCGAGTGGCTTGTCGCCGAATTGCGTGATGGTCCTCCTACTCTTGTTGGTATTGATCACGCATTCTCTTTTCCGTTGCGTTATTTTGAGGTACATCATCTTCCGCCTGAATGGCCGAATTTTCTGGATGATTTTCAGCGTCATTGGCCGACAGATGATGATAACATGTATGTGGATTTTATCCGCGACGGTAGATATGGGAAGGGTGCCGAACGCAGTGGAAGTTCCCGTTGGAGGAGGCTAACTGAGGAGCGCTCGCGTGCGAAGTCGGTCTTTCACTTTGATGTGCAAGGAAGCGTGGCAAAGTCCACGCACAGTGGTATTCCATGGCTTCGTTACATACGCCAAGAGCTTGGTGAAAGGTTGCATTTTTGGCCTTTTGACGGATGGACACCACCCGTAGATCGTTCTGTTATTGCAGAGATATATCCCGCATTGTGGAGTCGTGATTTTTCTAGCGAAGATCGAAATTCTCACCAACACGACGCTTATAGTGCTGCTCGTTGGATGTGGGAAACAGATGCTGCTGAGCAACTCGCTACCCATTTTCATCCACACCTTACGTTGAATCAAAAAACCCTTTGCCAACTAGAAGGTTGGATACTCGGTATTTCTTGAAAATGGGATGTTACATTTTGATATAACATTTTCTTCTCGATCGACTACACTTCAAACAGTGACGTGACCGACTGGCCATCGTGGATGCGGCGGATGGCCTCTGCGAGCAGAGGAGCGATTTCTACGGCGTGGACTTTTTCACCCGTGGCCCAGGGGACGGAGTCGGTGGTGATGACGGTCTCGATGGCGGAGTTTTTGATGCGTTCGCGGCCCATGTCGCCGAGGACGGCGTGGGTGACACCAGCGTAGATGCGACGGGCGCCATTGCGTTTTAAAATTTCTGCGGCCGCACAGAGAGTACCGGCAGTTTCGGTCATGTCATCGACTAACAGAACATCGCGACCATCCACTTCGCCAATGACGTTCATGGCTTCTACCTTGGTGGCACTGACGCGGTGCTTGGCGACGATGGCGAGATCTGCACCAAGAGCATCGGCGTAGGCACGGGCCATTTTCACGCCGCCGACATCGGGTGAGACGACGGTGAGATTGCTATCAGCACCCACACCTTGTTCGCGGAGATAGGTGATCAGTGCTGGTTTGGCGTAAAGGTGATCCACGGGAATGTCGAAAAATCCTTGGATCTGTGGGGCATGGAGATCCATCGTGATGAGGCGATCGACTCCGGCTTCGGTGAGCATATTGGCAACCAGTTTGGCGGTGATCGGCACCCGTGGTTGGTCCTTACGGTCTTGGCGGGCGTAGCCAAAAAATGGCATCACGGCATTGATCCTACCAGCACTAGCGCGGCGCGCAGCATCCACCATGATCAATAATTCCATGATGTTATGATTGGTGGGTGGGCAGGATGGTTGGATGATATAGATGTCCTGACCACGGACGTTTTCGTTGATTTTGACAAACGTTTCACCATCAGGAAACGCCGTGACATGTACGTCAGCCAGTGTGGTTCCAAGGTTGGTTGCGATTCGTTCGGCTAGGCCTCTGTGTGCAGTTCCACTAATGACTTTCATGCGCGGCGCCACCATGCACAACATTGGCGAGTAGTGCAACCATTCGTCGCACTTTTTTCTGTTTGGCACATTTACGGGTCCTTGGCGCGTCCTTTACTCCACTCGAGTCCTTGCTGGTATTCTTCATTTTTCGGGCGGACGAGCAGTAATTCTTGCCAAACATTCACGGATTGAAGGAAAAATTCCTTGGCCTTGGTAGTGTTTTTATCAAGTTGCGCGGAGTGGCCCATATCACCTAACAAATAGCCAAGTGAACGTTTCACTTGTTCTGCGCGCAGGTAGCCGTTGTCTTTGACTTGCAATTTGAGAAAAATATCTAACGCTTGTTGGCAGAGCGCTAATTCTTGTTTGCGATCATTGCCTGCACCGATGATTCGTCCTTTTTGCCAGAGTAACATCGCAAGGCGATACTTGGCGAGGGCATCGCTTTTGTCTGCGGCGACGTGACTTTCAAGAATATGAATGCCGTCCTCGATGAGTGCTTTCGCCTGTGCGGAATCGCCGCGATCTTCTAACATCCCCGCGACCAGTCCGCGTTGTGCGGCGAGGCGAGAGGCAACTTCAGCATTGTCTGGTTGCTGACGGATAAGTTTCTCTAACAAAGCGACGGCTTCTTTAGAGAGTTGCTCTGCGGAGCTAACATCACCAGCGAGCACGGAGGCCTCAGCCATTGAGCCATAAGCACCAGCGAGATCAAGCCGCAGTGCGAAATCATTCGGGCGCGCTTTGAGTTGTATTTGCAATTCATTGACCGCCAGCGTGTGGGTTTCACGGGCATCACCCATTTGTCCCATGCCTTCTAAAATAGTTGCGGAGGAGAGAAAACAGTTCGCCAACTCAGAGCGTAGCACCATCGCATCGGGGCGGGTATCTACTAGTTCATTGAGTTGCTTGGTGGCATTCATCAATTGCTCTAACGCTTTGGCGTCTTGTCCTGCTTCGGCTAGATTTTTCGCTTCGTGATAATCGAGAATGGCGCGTAGTTGCTTGAGTCGATCTTGGTCGGCGCCTGCTACTTTGACTTTGTCGATCGATGAACGGGCATCGACAAATGCTTTGCTGGAGCGGGCATCGCTCATGTTTTGCCATAACAGTGCTAACAACAAATGATCGGTGGCGATGCGCATTTCCCAGTCGGGCGTTTTTTCTAACGAGTCCCAAGATGCGAGTGCTTCCTCCATGCGTTTGGTGGCTTTCTCTGCTTCGCCTTTGGCAAGCGAGATTTCGGCTAGCTGCAATTGCGCGCGTGCGCGTTCGTCGGTCAATTCCGGAATGGCGGCATTTTGGCGAAGAAATTCTTCGTAGTAACTCTCCAACTTTTTGAGTCGTGTTTCGTTGCCTTCCAGCGGTGGTAAATTGCGATTGCCTTTTTCAAGAGCCCAGGAAAATAAATGATCGCCCGTGTCACAAGCAGATTCTACCCGAGCGAGCCGGATTCCACGCTCGATACGCAGCGTATCTAATGCTTGTTTCTTTTCCGCATTGGCCGCGGCGATGTCATCGATCGATTTTTGTTCCGCGACGCGTTTGGCCTCTATAGCAAGGCGGGTGGTTTCGAATAAATCTTTGTTCTCGTTGTAACGATCGACTTTTTCCTTTGCTAACGATTGGGCAGTAGTGATCCACATGAAGCCTAATAAAACTCCAATGCCTAACAGAACTCTTGCAGCCATCGTCCAAATCCACGCACGACGATCTGCGCGACGGCGCTGATCTAACAATAAATCACGGTGTTCCTCGGCATCGTTACGTTGATCGATTTCCTCAAAGCTCCGCAGCACATCGGCCATGGTAGCGGGGTGATCAGCAGGGTCTAACGAAAGGCATTGATCGAGAAGTTGGCGGTATTGTTCTTCACGTGCATTTTGCGGTTCTTCTGGCCACGCAAAGTGCTGTTGCAGTTGCAGACTCTGGGCGATTTTTGGGGTGTCAGCTATGATGCCTTCACGTTTGGTCTCGCCGGGTAGGGGAGCTACTTGAGTAAACGTTTCGTCACAACGCGGAAATTTTCCTGTGAGCAGGCGGAAACTTAAGGTGGCGTAGGCGAATACATCCCAGCCATAACCAGCCTCTTCTAGGTAGCCATCTGGGTGTAGTAGTTGCTCGGGAGGAGCCTAGAGAAAAGCGTCGGTGTATTCAAGGTGGCCAATGCCAGGCATTTGTCCCATCGCCCAGTCGGTGAGAATCAGTGAGCCAGATTCGGAAAAGAATACGTTGCCAGGCTTGAGGTTGCCGTGAGCCACTTGGCGATTGTGCATGGCAGCCAACGCCGCTGCTAACTCGCGCACAATTTCCCAGGAATTTACAGCAGGATATGAGCCCAAGCGATGCTGCAAACTGCTAGGTTGACCATTATCGTCATTGTAACAAGCAGTAACGCGTAGCGCAGGGCGACCATCGAAGGTGGTGGAGACGATTGGCATCACGCCCGCTGGCCAGCCGCCGATTTCGAGTCGTGCGGTGGCTTTTGCCATCAACGCACGATTGATCGACATGCCTTGAAAAACTTTTACCGCGAGCGCTGTGCCGCTCTCATCTTCAGCCCAATACACCGTGCCGCTCACGCCTGAGCCAAACATTTGTCTGACGCGCAGACCATCGATGCGTGGTTGTTCCATATCGCACCTGGCAATAGCGAGTGTTAGATAGTTTGGCAAACCTTATTTTAAGGGTTTGCCTATAGTGGAGATGAGCCAGAAATTTGCGGCGCGCAGTGATTTTTACTCGTAGCCGAACTCGCGGATGAATGGTTTCATTTCCTCGATAGAGGGAGCCAGGTATTTTTCATACGACATCCAGCGTTGCACAGACTTCTGATGGAGCGGCTTGGTGACATCGTGATAGGTGGGTGCACCTACATGAGTTTGTTGTTTTTTGGTGTGGAATTCCGCCTGTGATGGATCCCATGTGAGTCCGAGAAATTCGGTCACCCGGGCGCCCTCTTTGTGAATGTCTTGCACGGTGTCTTCATAGCGCGATTCGATCCATGAAAATCCGCCCATGTCGCGCAGGCGGATCCAGATTTCCATCATGTCTCGGTAGTGTTTGCAGATGCGCTCGAAGCTCAAAAAATTACAACTGAGACTATTAGTCGCCACATTCAGAAAATACGTGCTGACCATGACATCGAGTGGGTGCCGCAGTGCGATGATTGTTTTCATTCCTGGAAAAACGCGGAGCCAAGAATGCAAGCATGCGGTGAGCGATGGGTTTTTATCGATGATGACCTTCGCAGGTTTTTCACCACCGAGTTGCCAAAACAACTGTTGGCGATAGTAATCAGGAAGAGTCGCAACACCGCGATGATCAGGGCCAAACTTGCGCAAAAAGCTATCTGCGGTTTTGTTAAAGGCATCAGGTTCGTCAAAGGCGGTAATGTCTGGATGGGAATCTAACACCCTTTCCAACAACGTGGTGCCGCTTCTCGGATGGCCACCGAGGAATGTCATTTGTTTTTCTTTGTCAGATGATAAATCTGCGGCGCGTTGCCATTGCTCAATCAGTGCGGTGCTAAAGCTATCAAAAAGCTTACTTCGCTCCGCCACTCCTAGATCATAGGATATGAGAGTGTTTTGCATTTTCTCGGTTTGTAGCACCGGTAATTTATACTGTTGCAGGCAGGTGATGGCTTCATCATAACGCTCGGTTTTATCCAAAATATCAGCGAGGATATAATGTGAGGTGCTGAGCACTTGCGGGTTCTGCGGTTGTTTTTCTATGACCGCACGGATGCCAGATTCGGCGCGTTCCAGATTGCCACCACGGTAGTCGAGATAGGCATCCAAATGCATCACATGCTCATCGCTGGCCTGTGTCTGGAGAAATGGCTCTAAATAGGCACGAGCCTCGTCGATTTTTCCTGATTTTTCGTATGATTTGATGAGACTATAAAGCGATTCAAGTGAGCTGGGATCATGTTTAAGTGCGGTGCGAAAGCACTCTTGGCTTTCATCCAACATTGTTATTGAGGCGAAGCCGTGAGCAATGTATGCGGCTAGTTTGCCATTTCCATCGAAGTACTGACGAGCTTTGCGAAAGGCGCGCGATGCCTGGACGTTATCGAGCATTTTTTTTGCTGAACTGCCTAGCTCATACCAAAGCACACCGTGTTGTGGATTTTTCTTCACCAATTTTTGATAAAGGTCCAGTGCGTCTTTGTTGCGAAATGCCTTCGTGGCATCACGTGCTTGCTGCCATACTTTGGCATCGGCGGGACTAACAAAATGTGCCATGATTTTCTGAGAAAGATTGATTATTTTTTACCAAATGCGGATGCCAGATCCTCGAGTGCCGTGCGTTCGACGCGGTCAGCTGCGGCGATGGCTAGTTTTTGCTTGGCGATCAATTCAGCAATGCCAGTTTTTCCCAGCGCTAGCATCGCTGCCATTTCTTCGGCTGTAAATACCGCTTCCTCACCGCTTCCCTGCACTTCTACAAACTGTGACCCTTCGGTCATGACGATGTTAAAATCAACGCTGGCTTCTTTGTCCTCGATGTAGTTGAGATCTAACACAGCTTCGCCTTGATAGACACCACAGGAAACCGCCGCGACCAATTGACTCATCGGGTTTTCCTTGATTTTTCCTTTTGCCATCAATCGTTGAAACGCAATCGCGGTAGCGACACAAGCTCCGGTGATCGATGCGGTGCGCGTGCCACCATCGGCTTGCAATACATCACAATCGATCCACACCGTGCGTGGTCCGAGTTTTTTTAGATCAACCACCGTGCGGATCGCGCGACCAATCAGGCGTTGAATTTCGGATGATCGACCATCAAGTTTTCCTTTGCTAATGTCGCGCTGTTTGCGTTCTAACGTGGAGTAGGGGAGCATCGAATATTCTGCGGTAAGCCATCCGCCTTTTACCCCTTGGGATTTCATCCAGCGAGGCACGTCTTCCTCGATGGTGGTGGCGCAGATCACTTTGGTGTTGCCAAAAGAAACCAATACAGAGCCGAGAGCATAAGCGGCTACGTTGGGAATAAAGGAAATATCGCGCAAGCCATTCGCTTGCCTGCCGTCGGGTCTGGTCATGCGTCAATCAACAATAAGCCAGCGATCACGTCCAGCATTTCCTTGGCATGATGAGTGAATTTATCACTTTCAACTTTCCATCAGTTCGTTTCCACGGCATGCTTCTGCGAGTGCAGGAAACAATTTCAGAGTTCGAGCGCTGGGCCTCCGATGTGATTTTCGGGCGGGCTCGGGGTTTCCGTGCCTTTCTGACTCGCTGGGCCCTGCGGGCGTTATCGGGTATTTATCGTGCGGTGATTCAATTGCGAAAATACATTTTCTTTCATGATTATAAAGAGCGTTTCCACATGGGCACGCTGATCATTTCTGTGGGGAATATCACTGTTGGTGGCACGGGAAAAACACCGGTTGTGGAGTTGTTAGCCAAAACTCTGCGCGATCGGCAGCGAACGGTTGCCATTCTCTCGCGAGGATACAAAAGCAAAGCGCTTGCCGATGTGCAGAAATGGGATTCGAGCAGCGGAAAAAAACTCGAGACCGATGAAATTCCGAAAATTGTTTCTACGGGACGGGCGATATTGCTCGACTCGCAGTTCGCCGGCGATG
>CAIRGO010000014.1 GCA_903878115.1 Akkermansiaceae bacterium
GGTCTGGCATTACTTCCAAAAGAATTAAGGTTTAAAGATGTAAAAAATTATTTTCCAGAATACAAGAAAAAACATAAAATATATGACGCAGCAGAGGAAGATTGACTTTTGAAATTATAGATGGAAGACTTGAAAAAATGGAGCGACGTAAGAGGTCTTGCAGTATTAGAAAAGCTCATTGAATTACCTAGTATAAACGTAAAAGATATTACTTCCATCATTAACTCTAAAGGAAACGAATTTCAAATTCAATCGCTGAGTATTGTTCTCAATTCGAATATGCCAAAGGAGAAAAAAATGCAATTTACTGACCCAAAAAGCGAAAGCAGTATAAAAAACACAGTGCCATTGCTGAATTTACTCGCAAAATGGCCCATAGATCCCGAAGACAATTTTATGATACAAGTGAATTTACTGTTAAAACAGTTTACTTCAAATTAACTAATCTATTTAGCACTTAAGATTTCAGACTAACTGACAGCTGATTTTATATCTTAATGAAGCGAATTTTGATATTTACGATTTTTTCTACTTTTGTTGTAACCGCAATCATTCTGTTATTCTGCGTGCTCAAACAAAAAGATCAATATAGTGAAAACGGCAAAATGTCCGCAACTAAAATGCCGTCTTATTTACCGAATTTAGATGATAACCCCATTCCTTCTACTCTCACTGAAAAAGAAAAAACCCTCGCTCTAGGCACCGGCGAAGATCATGCCCAAGCCTTCACTCAACTCTTAGACTGGATTAAGAACCAGCAAGTGCTTACGCCTGAAGACCGTGCTGCGCTGCTTACTTATCTTGCGCAACCTCACCCACCCACTCTTAGCTCTGGGGAATGGGAAGAACGCGTGAATGAAATTCTCAACCTGCTGCGCGCGCAACAAGGTGGAGTGCCGGGGTTGGCGGAGCTGATGATTCACATGGCGGAGCATGATACCAACCCTGTGCTGCGCATGTATGCCCTGCAACACATCGCAATGTGGATTCCTGCTGAACCAACTCCTGAAAAGCGCGAGGCAATGGTCAAATACCTACACCAATTGCTCCAGCGTCCCAATGATCCACTCGCTGGTTCCGCCCTACTCTTCCTCACCGATCTAGAGCACAGCGGCCACATCCCACGCTCCACAGAGACCGATGCCCAATTCCAAGCCGCCGCCCTAAATCTCATCACCAACCCCGCAACTCGCCCAGATGTGAAAATCAGCGTGCTTCACGCCTGTGTGGATCGCAAGCAAAACGACATCCTACCCACCGCCCGTATCATCGCCGCCGATGAAACTCAGATGATCCCGCTCCGCAAAGCCGCCATCCACAGCATCGCCCGCATGGGCACTAAAGAAGACATCCCCCTTCTTGAATCCCTAGCCGCAGAAAACAAAGACCTCCACGCCGCCACCACCCCAGCACTGGAGAACCTGAAAAAGTGAGAAGTTGACAAGACTATTAGTTTTTTCTGCTAATTACTACGCAGCTAGTTTTTTTGAGAGTAGATTTCAATCCTGTTGTGCCTATGAAAAGTGACACCGGAGGAGTGACTAAAAAAAAAACAACGATCAGATTGTCATTTTGAAAAACTTTGCTAACATCCGCGCGTGAGCGACCCACTCAATCCAACTAAACGTCTTTTATCAGCACTCGATCTCGGCCCATCTTGGGCACGTGATGCTGTGCCTAGACCTGTGCCCCGTTCTTCCAAATCGAACGATGATGACCAACGCGTTGCGGAGTTGCCTCCACGTCGTGATGGTCGCCAGCGTGATGATCGCAAAGAACGGTCTTTCGGACCTCGTTCAGATGGCCCTCGTGATCCGCGCAGGGATGATCGTAGAGACGACCGTCGTTCTCCTCGTAATGATCGCCAAGGATCTTATCGCAGCGAACAAGCTCCACAGCCAGAATTCATCATTCCAGCTCCGGGCATCAGAGTACAAGTCGAACCGAATGCTGATGCCATTCATCTGATTGCGAAAGAAGTAGTTCATGTAGCACGGGTTTACTCGCTCTTCGATATTGCGAAAACATTGATGAGCCAACGCGAGCGTTTTCACGGAATTTTCACTGTCGATGCCTCCAAGCCAGAAATTTATCATGGTCATCGCGATAACTCGCTATGGCTTACCAAAGAAGAAGCGGTAAACCATTTCTGGACATCCGACTGGCGCGGTGATCTTTATGAAGAAGAGGAAGTGGAGATTGATGGCCCTAGCGGAAATTTTCAAGTCGTAGCCAAATGCGGTCTGAGTGGCGTTTTGTTAGGCCCACCGAATTATCATGCCTATCAATCGACGATTCGTCAGGTGCATCGGGAGAAATTCCCTACGATGCCATTTGACCGTTACGCAGCACGTATCGTGACTGAGCGCAATGAGGAAGCAGTGCAAGCATGGCTGCATACCATGAAAACAAAACTCCGCTGGCGTCCTGTCGGTCAGGAAGAAGCAGTATGGCTCGAGGATCGCAAAGAAGTGGAACAACATTTCCTGCATAATCGTTTTCCTGAAATGTATGTTGCCACGCGTCGCATCGAAATTCCTGCTATCACACCAGCACGTTTTATATCACCATCGATATTGATCCATCTGAAAAAGGCCGCCATGCATGCTGCCAATCATCCTGCGATCATCATCCCTACGATTTGCACATTGTTAGAAAAAGAACATCTTCCTGTGTTTAAAAAACAAGGGAAATTGTTTGGCGGTCCATCACGTCCGCATCCGATCCCTGACGAGACGAATTTTTCTGAACGTCCCTCAAAGATTGTCGAGTGGATGCGCGAGCACCCTGAAACAAAACTTTCCAAGTTATGGAATGCCGTATTGCCCGAAGGAGAAAAAGACCCTACGCAAGAATGGCTCGCTGATTTGTTTTGGCTATTATCCCAAGGGCACATCTTACTGTTTGCCGATGACACGCTGATTCTTCCACTTCGTCGACCAGCGCCCGCACCTGAAGCTCCTGCTAAAAAAGCAGTCAAGCAAAAGGAAAAACGCGAGCGTAAGAAAAAACCACGGAAACGTCGCAAACCTAATCTGCTTCTGATCACTAAACGCGTTGCCGAAATGGAACCGCAGTTGCGCAAAAATTTGCGTGGTTTTGATCGCACCATCAGTCACCGTCTGCGTCTGAAAACTGCGCGCGCAAAGGCAAGACGTTTTGAGTCATCCGACGATAGTTCCGCTAACGAAGAAGCATAATTTCACACTTTCTCTATGTCTGTCTCATCATTTACTCAAGTCACCGTTGACACCAAAGCCAACGTATATTTCGATGGCAAAGTCGTATCCCACAGCGTACATTTTGCTGATGGATCAAAAAAAACACTGGGTCTCATTTACCCCGGTGAATACCACTTTGGCACCGCTGCAGCCGAGCGCATGGAAATTATCGCGGGCTCATGCACGGTGCGACTTGATGGTTCAGCGGAAAATCTGGACTATGCAACGGATTCTCATTTTGATGTTGCCGCGAATAGTGGCTTCACCATCATTGTCGCAGAGGGAATCTGTGAATACATTTGCTCGTTCCTTGCCTAACGAATTTCACTGACCCCAAGTGGCAATCGCCGCTTTGATGGCTGCCTGAATTTTAGGATCTGCATAGCATGGACCGACTCCTGGTCCGCCATAGGTATGTGTTTCAATCAAACGCATCTCGCCATTGGTGAGTATGAATGTTGGATTGCCACTATCACCAACAATCAGATTGCGATGATAAATTTTATCTAACGGATCAGTGTAGGCAAAAGCAATACTTTGATTCGATACAGAGTGCACTTGATGAATCGAAATCGTCTTCGTCTGGTCTGTGATCAAAACTTTTCGTCCATAGGGCAAATCGGATAGTTTTCCAAAACGATACGCTCTGATCGCCGATGTCACTGGCAAATTCAATTTTCCTATCGCAATATCAGCAAGGGGAGCCAACGATTTGACCTGAGTAATATAGCGCACTTGCGGATTGCCTCGACGATCATGAAAAGCCACGGGCACATCACTGGGGCGAATGTAGTGCGCCGCCATCACCACAAATTGTGGGGCGATCAGCGTGGCGGTTCGACTGTCATTCCATGATACTCCCGTTAGATCAATGTCAGAAGTCCAGTTACGCGACCACTTGGATTTGCGCTGAGCCTCGTAGTAATCAAACAGTGTGCCTTTGGTGGGCTTCTTAGGAAGCAATCTCAATTCTTCACTCCTCGATGAAAGAACATTGCCAGCGAGGGATCGTTCTGTTGCACCTTGTGTAGAAATTTCTGCCGCGCTCGATGATGGTGATTGTGACTCACTGATCGGGCCACATGCAGCAAGGAGAAGAACGGGAAACAATAAAATACTTCGATTCATAAAAGTGATTACGAACTAAACTGGCTAATATCTTTCTCTAAACCGTAAACCACTAGACGATCACCAGCTTGAAAGACAAAATCAGGACCAGGCAGTCCTGCAATGACCGGAACCGCCTCGGCAATCTGTTCATTGTATTTTGCGCGACGCACCGTAACTAAATTCAATCGATGTTCCGAACGAAGTTGGGAAGATACTAACGTTTTGCCAACCAAAGATTCTGGGCAAAGCAATTCCACCACGGCATGAGTGGAGTCCACACCGAAATGGCGGAGAAACGCCCGATTCGATACTTGTCGCGCAAACAACTCGGCAGCTAAGGCTTCGACACGAATTTTTCCTGATACCTGCATCAAATCTAACAATTTTTCCTGAACCTCATGAAAAACCCGCGTGAAGATTTTTTTCACCCCGATTGATTGCAAATGAGCCGTCATCATCAGGCTCGCTTCAAAGTTTTCGCCGACAGCAACAATCGCGACATCTGCTTTTGCAACACCTAACTCTAGGAGAACCGAACGATCCGTTGCATCACCTTGCACGGCGAGAGTGACGACATCTTTCACCGCATCAATATGCGATTCATCGTTATCAACGCACATAACCTGATGGCCAGACGCTGCCAATTCTCGAGCAATACTTGTGCCAAAAGCACCCAATCCGAGTATAACGAAGTTCATATATTTCTAGTATTTAGTATTTTTCTATCCTAAAGGTACCCGTGTTTCTGGCAAACGATAATTTGATGGTTTCGGAGGTCCCGCCAGTGACAGAACAAAAGTAAGGATGCCAATCCTGCCAGCAAACATCGTAAGAATAATTACAGCTTTTGATGGTTCCGCTAATATCGGAGTTAACCCGCGCGTCAATCCCACCGTACCGAACGCACTCACACATTCAAAAACAATATCGCCGTGCGATGCAGCAGTATTAAACATCCCTACCAAAAATGATGCTGCACTGATCCACGCGATCGAAAGCACCACTGTCACCAAACTTTTTTCCACAGCATCACGCGACGCACGACGATCCCACAAGCGAAGATCTTTTAACCCACGTAAAATGCGTCTTACTTCTAACATGCTCAGGGCAAAAGTTGTCGTCTTCACACCACCAGCAGTGCCTCCAGGATTGCCGCCAATCGCCATCAGGATACAGGCCACTACTAAGGCAGAAGAACCATGAGCACCAAAATTCGATATGTTAAATCCTGCCGTCCGTGTGCTTACTGAGTTGAATAGTGCTTCCCACCAACTGTTTCCACTGATCACAAAACCAAAAGTTCCACCCACTAACAAAATAATCGTCATCAACGCAGCTAAACGACAGTGCACGCTTAGTCGTGGAAGCAATCGCTGTTGTTTGATCCAAACATTCGATAATCGCGCATAAAAATAACGCAGTAGCTCAGTGAATAAGGCGAAGCCAAAACCGCCAGCGATAATCAATAGCATAATCACCACATGAACGCCGTGGTTGTTGATCACGCTCGCATTCATCATCCCATCTCCGTAAGTCGAAAAACCCGCATTGCAAAATGCAGAAATGCCATGAAATACGCAATCCCACCACAGCCGTGAAGGATCAGCATGAGTGGGTGCCCAGAAATGATGCAACAGCAAGATTCCAGCTAACTCAATCAGAAAGGTGGCGAGAATAATGTGCCACACGAAGCTACTCACACGGCCTAGATTATCTTCACTAAGCAAATCCCGCAATGCCACACGATCACGCAATCCAATCCCCTGCCCCGCGATCAGCGCTAAGAAATATGTTAGCGTCATCACTCCTAACCCACCGATTTGAATCAGCACTAAAATAATCGCCTGACCAGTAAAAGTAAATTGAGTCTCCACATTCAATGTCGATAGCCCAGTGACGCAAACCGCACTGGTGCTTGTGAAAAAGGCGTCAATCCAATGAATTGGTTGATACGTAGCATTTGGCGTCATCAAAAATGCGGCGCCCGCTGTAATCGCCAAGGCAAAACTAATCACACCCAACAGTCCTGGCGGAATACGACTGAACCATGATTGGTCACGCATCCAACGAATGATTCTCACCGTTGATGGCAAGATGAGAGTGAACTGCACTACTCCGAGAGCTAGAGTAGGAACAGTTTGCTTAGGAACAATGACACCCAGCACACTCATCACGGTTTCACCAAAAAGTAACTGAGCTACGGCAACTACGGGTAATGCTAACAAAAAAATAGCGCGTAACAAATAGGTGCGATCTTTTTCTAAAAGTGTTAGTCCCAATTCCGCGATTGCTGCCACCACCACAATGCCCCAAGTGAAAAGCTGGATTTTTCCGAGCATCGCCTGATTCAGCGGCCAACCGATTTCCCAGATCAAGGTAAACAAAGCCATCAAGCCGCAGCATGATACGACCCATAGCAGACGATTCGACCAAGCATGTCGAACTTTATGTGTCACTTGCTGTGTACCCCACTGCACCGCGCATGCAATAGCCGATCTCACACGGCAGATCAAGTGAAACCTATTCATTAATGAGGATTCTATTTGCCAACTAAGAAAAAACATCTAGGATAACCGGGATGAATTTCTTGGGAAAAATTTTCACTAGTTGGCAAAAGTTGCCGTTATACGTGCGCACACTTGCTGGCATGGCCCTTGGAGTTATCGCGGGAATCAGCATGGGCAATGACGCTAGTGTTTTTTACAAACCGGGTAGCGTGCTCATGGCACTGGTGCAAATGTTAGCCGCCCCAGTAGCATTTTTTGCCATCGTGCATGCGCTGGCCGGAGCGAAAATTGAAAAAGGGAAAACAGGTAAACTCATCACTTTGTTAGCCACCAATACTGTTGTCGCCATTCTTATTGGATTGGCGGTAGCGAATACGATCAAGCCTGGCGTGCGCAGATCGATCACTGCTGAGGATAGCGCGCGCATGGAGCAGCAAAAAAATTCCATCGCTGGCGAAATCGCTCAAGCAGAAGCAGAAGAAAAAAAATCAGCACCGCAAGACAAAGTTTATCAGATTTTAGAAAAATTGCCCCGCAGTGTGATGGGTCCCTTTACCGATGGTGGCAGCGTGATTGGTGTGATTGTGTTAGCGTTGATGTTAGGGCTCGCACTGCGACAAGTTTCGCCAAATATCGAAGCGACTACGGCGGTGCTGAAGGTTTTTATGGATGCTTTCATCGCGATGCTTCACTGGATTGTGCAATTGGTGCCAATCATCGTGTTTGGAGTGGTGGCGGCAGAAGTTGGTGCCAATGGACTATCTTCTTTCGTTAGTCTTCTATGGTTAGTGATCGCCGTACTGTTAGCACTATCGCTACAATTCATCTACTACATGACTCGCATCTATTTGCAATCATGGGTCACACCTCGTCACCTACTCCGCTCATGTCGCGATGCGTTAGTGATGGCGTTTTCCACAGCTAGTTCTACGGCGACGATGCCAGTGACCTTTGAATGCCTTGTCAATAATGTCAAAGTGCGCAAGCAATCGGCCAATCTCGGTGCCTTAGTCGGTGCCAATTTTAATAATGATGGCACAGCATTATACGAAGCGATGGCGGCACTATTTATCGCTCAGTTGTTAGGTCGCGATTTGGATATGAGCCAACAATTGATCATCGTGCTCTGCGCCGTCGCCGCATCAGTGGGAGCGGCTGGTATTCCTTCCGCGGGACTTATTACGATGACTCTGGTGCTAACAGCCGTTGGATTGCCATTAGAATACAGTCTCCTTCTTATACCAGTAGATTGGTTCCTCGACCGCTTCCGCACAATGATCAACGTGTGCGGTGATTTATGCGTATCATGCGTCTTAGATGGCAAAACACCAGCGACAGCCGCAGATCTCGCAGAACCCCAAGGCAACATGCATTAATATTACGAAACTTCACCTATGACCTCTATTCAAAAACATTTCACGCTCGCTGCTTTAATATTTTTTTCAGGATCCATCAACACACTGATGGCTGACGATACCGATAGCCCCGCTAGCCCCGCTTATCCCCGTCCGTTTTCTCGTCCTTCTGCTATGGGAAAAGACTACGACACTTGGCGTGATGCGACAGCCCCTGACGTCGGAGAGACGCCCGTTGACGTCAGCCGATTGCCCTCGCGCGTCGATAATTCAACCCGCCCTCAGTTTCCTCCGATTTACCAACAAAAAGGAGGAGCCTGTGGTCAGTTCGCGTCCGTTGCTTCGATTTTCACCTATGAAATGAACATTCTCAACGGCACCGAGGCAGGCACCGCAGCCAATCAATTTCCTGCCGAATTTTCCTGGAGCATGTGCAATGGAGCAAAAAACCAAGGTTCCGAGGCGCATCATGGTTGGGAAGTGGCCAAGAACATTGGAATCCCCACCGTAAAATCGTACGGACGCGTGGAAGGAGACAAGATCGGCGCGTGGCCTAACGGTTACGCCATCTGGCGTGAAGCGATGGAGTATCGCATCGCCGGTTATCGCTACACCCCGACCGCCACCGTTGCTCAGATCGACGAAGCTCGCGGATGGCTCTTCGACCGCAACCAACCACAAAAAGGCAAACAATCCATCGGCGGATTGCTGGCCTTAGATGGACGGATGGGAGAGCTAAAAAAGGTAACGAAAACAATTCCCGAAGGCGAATATCTGGCGGGCGATGACGTTTGGATTCGTTGGGGACCCAGCGGTTTCGGACACGGCATCACCTGTGTGGGATACGATGACAAGGTGGGATTTGACGTGAATGCCGATGGTAAAATCACCAACGACATCGATATCAATGCCGATGGCAAAGTCACCCTCGCTGATCATGAGCGCGGTGCCTTCATCGTAGTCAATTCATGGGGGAAAACCTGGTCGAAAGACGGCAGAATATACCTACTCTATAGCGCGATGGTCGATCCTACTTGGGAACGCGGAAACTACCTCGGTCGAACACAAGTTTACCGACATATTCCCCAAAGCACCCTAAAACTAAAGCTCGCCTGCAACAAGCGCTCAAACCTACGAGTGACCATCGGTATCGCTGGCGACAAAAACGCCACGAAACCCGAACACGAATTCGCTCCAGAAGTCCTCAACGGCTGGCCGCTCTTTGGTGGTCGAAAGAATAACGTCGGCGAAGTTCCCCTCGCCGGCCCCGGTGATGAAAGCCCGCTTGAGTTAGGCATCGACCTCACTCCACTGCTTAACAAATTAGGCCCTGACCATCATGGCGAAAGCCGCCTTTTCCTAAGTTTCAGTTGTGCAGAAAAAAGCGACACCACCAGTGTGCTCCACGCCTGTGCCATCCGCTCCTACGATAAACAAGGCGCCTTCGTCCGCGAATCCGACGTGGAATTAAAAGATGGTAACTTCGGCGATAAGCCACTCAGCCTCGAAACCATCATTTCAGAAATAAAAGTTTCCAAATAAAAGCTCCCAAACCAGTCCTCAAAAATGAGGTTCTTGAATCTGCGGATTTTTTAAATTTCTGATAGTGGATATAGCCATATTTTGCAAGTCATCTCTGGAATCAGCCCTTAGATTTAAGTATTAGTCTTGAAAATTCAGAATCGAATTTAATGATTCGATTTAATGATTGTAACCAATTCGCCAATTTGCTAGGTATTTCCCATGAAAAATTTGTGCAGTCAATCAGCGAAATTACGAAACCAACCAGAGTTGAATGAATGAAAAATACTAGTTTCCAAGGACCTCGTTCAGCCCATTCATGACCCCATTTACGTTACTATGCCACGGCTATGACACCCCGCATTCATCGCATGCTAGTCCGCCTCATCGCAGTCGCCTTGCTGACCACAGTTCATGCTGTGTCGCCGGCGGATTCCACGTTCTTCGAGAGCAAGGTTCGCCCGATTTTGGAAGACCACTGCTTCGACTGCCACGGGGATGACAAGCAGAAGAACAAGCTGCGGCTGGATTCCGTGGCGGGAATTTTGCGCGGCGGTGAATCAGGGGAGCCACTGCTGCTGCGCGGCGCTAGTGCAGAGAGTTACATCCTCAAGCGCGTGACCTCGGCGAATGATAAAGAGGTCATGCCGCCCCGCAAAGGCGGGGGTGAACGTCTCACCGCAGAGCAGGTTGGGATACTGCGAGCGTGGATCGACGCAGGCGCGAAGATGCCCGGCGAAGAAGCCGCGGCGGCTTCGTTACGACTCAAAACGGACCATTGGTCATTCCAGCCGGTGAAGCGACCTGCTGTCACGAAGACCGGGGGTGAAATCGATGAACTGGTGCTGGCGAAGCTGCGTGAGAAAGGCCTTACTCCATCAGCGGTGGCAGACCGGGCGAGTTTGATTCGCAGGGTGTATCTCGTCATGCACGGGATGCCGCCGACGCCGATGGAAACAGACGAATTTGTGAACGACACACGGGCCGATGCGTATGCGCGACTAGTGGATCGAGTGCTGGCGAGCCCGCGTTACGGCGAACGCTGGGCGCGACACTGGATGGATGTGGTGCGGTATGCGGATACGAACGGCTTTGAGACGAATCGCGAACGCAAGTCGGCTTACCATTACCGCGACTACATCATCGCTTCGCTGAACTCGGACAAGCCATACGACAAGTTCATCAAAGAACAAATCGCGGGCGACGCGCTCGGCGTGGATGCGGCGACGGGGTTTCTCGTGGCGGGGCCGCACGACGTTGTGAAAAGCCCGGACATTAACCTCACGCTAACGCAACGGCAGGACGAACTCGCGGATATGGTGAACACCACGGGCACCGCATTTCTTGGCCTCACGATGGGCTGCGCGCGTTGTCACAATCACAAATTCGATCCGATTTTGCAGAAGGACTACTACGCGATGCAGGCGGTGTTCGCAGGCGTGAAGCACGGTGAACGCGCGCTGAGGGAAAAGACGGACACTTCGGCGCAGAAAGAACTTGTGGCGCTGAAGGCGGAGGCGGCGACGAAGAATGCGCAACTAGATGCCCTTCGCAAAAAAGCAGAAACAGCGGGAAGTGCGACGGCACAAGCCCCGTTGGCCCGAGGTAAATTGCGTCCGCCAGTGAACGCGCGACTGAATGAAGATACCTTCCCGCCAATCGATGCCACCGCCGTGAAATTTACGATCCTCGCGACCAACAGCGGCGAGCCGTGCATCGACGAAATAGAAATCTACGATGCCAGCGGGCAGAACGTCGCGCTCGCTGAAAAGGGCGCGATCGCGAGCGCCTCGGGCAGCCTTCCGGGACACGAGATACACAAACTGGAGCACGTCAACGACGGTAAGACTGGGAACGAGAACAGTTGGATTGCCAACGTCAGGGGCCAGAGCTGGGTGCAGATTGGTTTTTCAGCAAAGTCCCGCATTCAGCGCATCGTGTGGAGCCGCGATCGCGACGTGCGTTTCGCTGACCGTGTTCCCACGCAGTATCGGATCGAGGTCGCTTCGGAGTCTGGAAAATGGACAACGGTCGCCAGTTCGGAGGACCGTCAGCAATTCAACGCCAAGGGTGATCCGGGCGACTTCTTCGCAAAACTCCCGGCGTCTGAAGCCAGCGCCGCGCGGAAACTGCAAGCGGATCTCGCCGGGTTGAAAACGCGCATCGACAAGTTTTCCGAGAACGCATGGGTGGGTAATTTTACCGCTAAGCCAGAGAGAACACATCGCCTTTACCGTGGAGAACCCATGCAGAAGCGCGAAGTCATCGCGCCCGATACACTCACGGTCATGGGCACGCTCGGCCTCGCCGTAGATGAGCCCGACCAGCAGCGGCGCGTGCGGTTCGCCGAGTGGATCGCCACTCCGCAAAACCCGCTGACCGCACGCGTGCTCGTGAACCGACTGTGGCACTACACATTCGGCAACGGCATCGTCGATACCCCCAGCGATTTCGGCGCGAATGGTATTAGCCCGACTCATCCCGAATTGCTCGACTGGCTCGCCGACGAATTCGTAAAGGGCGGCTGGTCCATCAAGCACATCCAGCGGCTCATCCTGATGTCAGCGACATTCCAGCAATCCTCCACACCGCGCGCGGACGCCGCAGCCGTGGATGCCGATGGTCGCTACCTGTGGCGCTACACGCCGCGCCGGCTGGAGGCGGAGGCTATTCGCGACAGCATGCTCGCCGTGTCAGGCACGCTGGATTTGAAAATGGGTGGCCCCGGTTTCTACCTCATGGATGTCGTGACGGAGAACGTGATGCATTACTTCCCAAAAGAAAAATACACGCCCGCCGAATACCGCCGCATGGTGTATCTTTTCCGCATTCGCGCCGCGCAGGACGGCGTGTTCGGCTCGTTCGATTGCCCGGATGGCGGCTCGGTGATGGCGAAGCGTAGCCGCTCAAACACCCCGCTGCAGGCGCTCAATCTGTTCAACAGCAGCTTCATCACACAGCAATCCGACCTCCTCGCCAAGCGCCTGCGCGCCGAGGCCGGTGAGTCGCCCGACGCACAGGTAAGTCTCTCATTCCGCCTCTTCTACTCGCGTCCGCCAGATGCCTACGAGCAACAAAAGTCGGTGGAAATGATCCACGCCCACGGCCTCCAATCGTTCGCGCGCGCTCTCTACAACACCAGCGAGTTTCTCTTTGTCTTCTAACGATCGATCATGCATCCTTTCCTCAATCGCCGAAGTTTTCTTGGCCACACCGCTACCGGGCTCAGCGGCATCGCGCTCGCGCACCTGCTGGGCCAGGAGCGCGCGTTCGGAGCACCCGGACCGATTCGCCCGCAGATCAATCCCGCCAATCCGAACGCCCCACGCTCGGTGCATTTCCCGGCGCGGGCGAAGCAGGTGCTCATGATTTTCTGCTCGGGCGCAGTGAGCCAGGTGGACACGTTTGATTACAAGCCCGAGCTCATCAAACGGCACGGTCAGCCGATGCCTGGTGCCGAGGGGCTGGTCACGTTCCAAGGCGCGCAGGGAAATCTTAACAAGAGCCCGTGGGAGTTCCGTCCGCGTGGGCAGAGCGGTAAGATGGTCTCCGATCTCGTGCCGCATCTCGGAGCGCTCGCCGACGAGATGTGCTTCATTCATTCGCTCACAGGAAAGACGAACACGCACGGACCTGGCGAGAACTTCATGGCGACGGGCTTCACGCTTGATGGATTCCCGAGCATGGGCGCGTGGACGACCTACGCGCTCGGCAGCGAGAACGACACGCTGCCCGCCTATGTGGCCATCCCCGACCCGCGCGGCGCGCCGCAGTCGGCTGGAAATTTCTGGGGGCCCGGCTTCCTGCCCGCGGCATTCCAGGGCACCGACTTCAACGCCACGCAGCCGCTGCGCAACCTCTCGCGTCCCTCCGAGTTTTCACCAGCGACCGATCGCGCCACGCGCGAATTCATCGCCACGCTGAACCGGCACCACCTCGAACGCTTCCCCGACGACTCGGAACTCGCCGCGCGCATATCCAGCTACGAACTCGCCGCGCGCATGCAACTGTCGGTCCCGGAGGTAGCGGACATTTCCTCGGAGCCCGCGCACATTTTGAAAATGTATGGTGCCGATCAATCGGGCAATCCCGTGAAGGACCTCAAGGCCGCCTACGCGCGCAACTGCATCCTCGCGCGCCGGCTCGTGGAGAAAGGCGTGCGCTTCGTGCAACTCTTCAACGGCGCATACCAGACCGGCGGCGAAGGCGTGAGCAATTGGGACGGCCACAAGTCGCTCCAACAGCAATACGTGAAGCACGGCGAAGTCATGGACCAGCCCACTGCCGCGCTCCTCGCCGACCTTAAGCAACGCGGCCTGCTCGCCGATACGCTCGTCGTGTGGTGCACGGAATTCGGCCGCATGCCCACCTTCCAAAAAGGCGCGAGCGGTCGCGACCACAACCCGAACGGCTTTACCGCATGGCTCGCTGGCGCAGGCGTGAAGAAGGGATTCAGTTTCGGAGCAACGGATGAATTCGGCTACAAGGCCGTCGAGAACATCGCCACTGTCTATGACTTTCATGCCACGATCCTCGACATCCTCGGCCTTAACCACGAGCGCCTGTCATTCTACCACAACGGCATCGAGCGCCGGCTCACAGACGTGCACGGGCATGTGATCAAGGACCTGCTCGCGTAGCAGGTCCAATGACCGGAGGTCGGCACCGGACGCTCATACACGCATATTCTCCGGGAACTTGTATGGGTGTCTAGACGGATGCCTGCGCTCTATGATTGAATGAGATAACAATCAACGCGACTTAGCATCGTTTTCGATCCATGTCCAAAGTGATTGCAGACTGGCTGCAACTTGCGATTTGGTTTGCGCTAGGCTCTCGCCTACTGCGCTATTGCCAAATAGATAAAATTTGATTTTTGGTTCAGTTCCTGATGGTCTAACCGCAAAACGACGACCATCTTCCAGATCAACGAAAAGCATTTTTTCTTTTGGCAAGGCATCACCTTCATCATCGAACAAATCTTGCGAAGAAAAATCGCGCACGCGCACCACGGCAGAGCCATCGACAAACTCAGGAGGATGGGCCGCGTAGGATGCCGCCAACGCTGCGATTTTGGCAGCGCCATCAGCACCTTCCATCACCAGCGATTGACCGATTTCGAGGAAATAGCCGAACTGTTGATAGATTTGATCAAGTAATGCAGGAATCGATATCCCTTGCTGCTTCGCGTAAGCGGCGACTTCAGCAAACATCACGGCAGCACCGTTTGCGTCTTTATCTCTGACAAAATCACAGCCGAGATAGCCGTAACTTTCCTCACCACCGAAAATGAAAAATCGCGAGTATTCCAAACGCAATTGACGCGATTTCGATTCCGTGAGCGAGCGATAACCTTGCTCAGAAAATTCCGCGATTTTTGCCGCAGGAATGGTGGATTCGTATTTGCGAAGTTTTTCCGCGATGTACTTAAACCCAGTAAGCGTATCAACCACGCGGACGCCAAAATGATCAGCAATCGCACGCTGCAATTCGGTAGTCACAAACGTTTTGATCAGAATCGCATGACTGCGTGTCGCATCGGTGATCCACCCGAGTTCAAAGGCTGTTTTGGTGCGATACCATGCCATTAACGAGCCGATTTGATTGCCGGAAAGTAATACCATTTTTCCACTTTCATCGCGAGCTGCCACACCCATGCGATCACTATCAGGATCAGTGCCGATGACGATTTCAGCACCAGATTGTTCCGCTAGATCCATCGCCATTTTCAACGCCGGAGCATTCTCTGGATTCGGCGATGCGACGGTAGGAAAGCGTCCATCTTGGATATCTTGCTCGGCAACGGTAAGTACGTCGAAACCTAGTTCTTGCATCATCGGGACGCAGATTTTTCCTCCCGTGCCGTGCAAATTGGTAAACACCACTTTTGTCGACGCACCTTCTAATAATTCTGGTCGCATCAGCAAGGAACGAAGTCGATCTTTATACAAACGATCCATTTCTTCCCCCAAAATGGTGAGAGTCCCTTGTTGTTCCATCGGCAATGCCGTGTATAACTCGGAATTCAGTGAATTCACCTCAGCAATGATCGCAGAAGCATGTGGATCGACGATCTGCGCGCCATCGTTAAAGTAAGCCTTGAATCCGTTATCGTGCGCGGGATTGTGACTAGCAGTTAACACCACACCAGCATCGGCACGCAGTTCACGGATGGCGAAGGACAACTGAGGCGTGCTACGTGCACTCTCGAACAAATACGCATCGCATCCAAGATCGACGCAAATCCGCGCACAAAACTCGGCGAAATCACGAGAAAAATGGCGAGTATCATGAGCAAAAACCAAGCGTGGTTTTCTCTCTGCACCGACATGCCTTGCTGCGTAAGCGATCATGCCACGCACCGCGCGACTGACGTTGAAAAAATTCATTGATGCCGTGCCTACGCAGGGGAATTCAGGACGTCCATTAACGCCGCCCTTTCCTTGTTCTACCGAAGTCACCACACGACCGATCGTGCGACCACGCAGCCCACCCGTGCCGAATGCGAGTTTTTTGAAAAAACGATCATTGAGTTCCTCCCAGGCCCCGCCATCGACAAGTTCCGTGACGACTTTTTCAGAAAAATCACCCACCACACCGGCTAGCAGATCTTTGGTATTCGAACGCGCTGACTCTAATAACACACCCGAGCGAACCGCATCATCCAATTTTTCCATTAATGAACTCATGACCAGAGAGACTAGTCATAATCTAAGTTGTTACGCAATACTTGGATCAAAAAATGCCAAAAATGTATCACCTCGGCGCGACGATCTTCACTGCTTCAGTTCCTCATGCAAAAACGCAGCAGTCCGAGAAGCCTTATGAAGGCTGACTTTTTCTGGCGTCCCTTGCACGACAATCGTCCCCCCGCCCTCGCCGGCTTCGGGGCCCATGTCGATCACCCAATCGGCTTCGGCGGCCACAGCCATGTGGTGCTCGATGACAACTACCGTGTGCCCTTCATCGACCATGCGATGCAAGACCTCGATCAAACGGCGCACATCTTCCAAATGCAGTCCCACAGTCGGTTCTTCGATCAGATAGAGATTGCCCTTCACATCTTTGAGGTTGGTGAGTCGTTTGCGCAATGAGCGACCTTTGGCAATTTCGCTCACCAGCTTGATGCGTTGCGCTTCGCCGCCTGAAAGTGTGGGCGATGCTTGCCCAAGAGTGAGATAACCAAGTCCCGTTTCATTGAGCAAACGTAATGGCTCGGCTAGTTTGCTGTGCGTTTCAAAAAACACACTGGCTTGCTCGATGCTCATGGCTAACACTTCTGAAATCGATTGGTCGCGATAGGCCACTTCTAAGGTCGCACTATTATAACGTTTCCCTTGGCATACATCACAAGGAACCCAAGTGGAAGGCAGGAAATCCATCTCTAACTTAACGCGGCCATTGCCCTTGCATTCCTCGCAGCGTCCCCCCTCGGTATTGAAGGAAAAACGAGTGGCTTCATAGCCACGCGCTCGCGCTTCGGGGAGCTGTGCAAACACTTTGCGAATGTCATCAAAAATCCCGACATAAGTAGCAGGGCAAGAACGCGATGTTTTACCAATCGGCGATTGATCCACTTCATAGACAGCGGCGATTTGATCGAAATTTTCGGCCTTGGTATAAGTCGTGGATTTTTTGGAATTTACTTGTGCTGCGGGAGCAAGACAACCGTGCATCAACGATGATTTTCCTGATCCTGAAACTCCCGTAAGCACGGTGAGCCTACCGATAGGAATGCTGAGATCGACTTTTTTTAAATTGTTCGCCGTGCAGCATTTCAACACTAACGATTTTTGATTTTTCGCCATCGTGCGTCGCGACCCACGGATCGGGTGACTGAGATTCATCGCCATCGCCCGCAAGGTTGGGGAAATTTCTTCTTTACCAGAAGCGCGCGCTTTGCGTCCGATTTGTGGCGGCTTCCCTTCGTAAACAACTTCACCGCCGAATCGTCCTGCCGCAGGGCCTAGGTCAATCAACCAATCTGCACGGGCGATGGTGTCCTCATCGTGTTCTACCACCACCAAAGAATTTCCTCGATCACGCAAGGCAATCAACGTGTCTAACAAGGCCGCATTGTCGCGTGGGTGAAGTCCTATCGTTGGTTCATCTAACACATAAAGCACGCCGCGTAGATTGGATCCGAGCTGTGCTGCGAGGCGGATGCGTTGGCTTTCTCCGCCCGAGAGCGTGCGCGCTGAGCGATCCAATTGCAGATATCCAAGACCTACTTTCTCCAGAAATTGCAGACGTTGATGGATTTCAGGAATGATATCGCGGGCGATGAGTTGTTCACGATTTGTCGTGAAATCCAATCCTGCAAAATGAAATGATGCGTTAGAGATCGAAAGACGCGATAATTGTTCGATCGGTGCGCCGAGAACTTGTACTTTCCTAGCGTCTTCGCGCAATCGCGAACCCGAGCATGAATCACATAAGACTAATTCCTCATCATCCATGCGCTCGATCGTCCGTTCGGCATCGACTTCTGCCGCTAGCACTGAATCAAACTTCGCCAGATCGAGGTATTGTCGCTTACGCGGCACCATGCCATAACCTCGACACTCTGTGCACCAACCGTGAGGCGAATTAAAAGAGAAATGACGCGGGTCAAGGTCTTCGTAGGATGTGCCACAAATGCTGCATGATTGACTGGAGGAAAGCAGGTGAAATTTTTTCTCTGCCGTGAGAATGCGGATTGTCCCTTTCCCCACGTGAAGGGCTTTTTCTAACAATTTTGCAAGATCATCTTTAGTGGATTTCACCTCTGCGATGAGCACATCGATATCGTGCTCTTTGAAACGTTCCAATCGTTGAAAGCCCTCAGCGGCGACGATTTTTTTATCAACCAATAACGTCGTATAACCGTGCTTCAATGCCCACTCGGCAATCTCCGTGTGATAACCTTTACGACCACGGATCAATGGCGCAAAAATGCGCAACGGGCCAAGCTTTAAATGAGCGCGCAATGATTGCTCCATCGCGGAAATCGATTGTTTCTGAACAGGCAAACCGCAGCAATAACGCACTCCGAGTTTCGCATAAAGTAAGCGCACAAAGTTCCATACTTCCGTAATCGTGGCTACGGTAGATTTCCTTCCACCTTGGGAGATTCGTTGCTCGATCGCTACCGTCGGCGGCAATCCACTCAAATGATCCATGTCGGGCTTTTCTAACTGATCGGCAAATTGCCGTGCATAAGCAGACATAGAATCCAAAAACCTACGTTGTCCTTCGGCGAATAGAATATCAAATGCGAGAGTTGATTTTCCGGAACCACTCAATCCAGAAATCACCACAAATTGATCGCGAGGAATGCTCAGTGAGATATTTTTTAAATTATGATGACGGGCACCGCGCAACTCGATGCTATTTTTTTCTTCTCGGGCAATTACTGCTTTAATTTTAGCAGCGCTGTTCTTGCTCAATTTTCCCCTAACAATTTTTGGACGCAAATATTTCGCCGTTTCCGAATCACTTTTTACGATTTCCTCGGGAGTGCCGCAACCGACAATCTTCCCACCGTCAGCACCCGCGCCAGGACCTAGATCGATCAACCAGTCTGCAGCCGCGATGACATCAAGGTTGTGCTCGATCACTAACAAACTATTGCCCGCATCCACAAGCCGTTGAAATACGCCTAACAGAACTACGATATCAGAAAAATGAAGCCCAGTGGTTGGCTCGTCGAGGATCAGCAATTGCCCGCCTTTTTGATCAGGGCTTAGCAATTGGCAAAGTTTTAAGCGTTGGGATTCCCCGCCGCTAAGGGTGTTGAGTGGTTGACCTAAACGCAAGTAACCAAGTCCTACTTCCGCGAGTGGGCGTAGCAACTCTATCGATTTACTGGTAAGCGATAGAACTTTTTTGCTAGAGTCCGCTTGCAGTGCTGCGAGAAAATCCATCGACGCGGATACGCTCATCTCTAACACATCTGCGATTGATTTTTCTCGGATCGTAAATTCCAAAGCGGAAGGACGATAGCGGCGACCATTGCAATCAGGACAGGTCACCTGAATGTCACTGAGAAATTGCATCTCCACTCTTTCAAATCCTGCTCCTGCACAGCGGTCACAGCGACCTTCGCCAGAGTTAAAGGAAAAATACCCCGGCGTAATCGTTGCGGCTTTTGCTTGATCACTCTCAGCGAAAAGTTGTCGAATCAATTCAAACGCTCCACAAAAAACTGCTGGTGTGGAGCGCGGTGTGCGGGCGATGGATGATTGATCGACTAACAAAACATCACGCACATATTCCGCACCTAACAATTGTTTGATCGGAGCAGAATCACCTTCCTCGGGCATTTCTTTGCCAAGCTTGCGTGCGAGATTTAAATATATCACATCGTGCGCTAGGGTAGATTTGCCTGAGCCAGAAACGCCTGTTAGACAAACGAATAGACCGAGTGGCAACTCAAGATCGAGCTTGCGGAGGTTGTGACGATTGGCATTTTTGATAATGATCGACTTCTTTGTTGGCTTACGTCGCTTGTTGGGAATGACCATTTTTTTTCGGCCATCCAACCATGGAATCGTGCCATCTTTCTGCTCAGGATTGATCGCGGGGCCTTGGTAAAGCAAAGTCCCTCCCTGTTCGCCCGCCGCAGGACCGAGGTCGATGATTTCATCTGCTGCGATCATCACCGCCTCCTCGTGCTCGACAACTACCAGCGTATTTCCTTTATCCCGCAAGCCGTGCATGACTTTCACTAAGCGATGAATGTCGCGTGCATGTAGACCTACAGTCGGTTCATCCAGGACAAAAAGAGTATTGGTCAGCGCCGCACCGAGGCAAGTTGTTAGGTTCACGCGCTCCATCTCACCACCAGAAAGCGTACGCGTTTGGCGGTCGAGCGTGAGATAACCAAGACCCACTTCATTGAGGTAGTGGAGACGCGAAGCAATCTCACTGCGCACCAACTCCAGTGATGCATCATCGGTGACAAAGCCATCAAACCACTGCGCCAAATCAACGACTGGCATTTGCCAAATGTCGGGAAGTGATTTGCCATGCACACGAAAACATAATGCCTCTGGTCGCAGGCGTTTTCCTCGGCATGTGGGGCACTCGGTATATGATCGATAGCGCGAAAGAAACACGCGCACATGCATTTTATACGCTTTGGTTTCTAACCAATCAAAAAATCCCTTCACCCCATACCAACGACCATCGCGCCAATTTTCATCCGCGCTGCCGCCATCACCGTAGTTGATCCATTCCTTTTCATCAACCGTCAGATCTTCCCATGGCTGATTGACATTGATGCCTTGCGTTTTGCAGCAACGTAGCAAATCGCGCTGACATTCCTCGCCGCGCTCTCCTGTGAACGGCTTGATCGCGCCTTGGCGAATGCTCAGCGATGGATCAGGCACTGCTTTCGCTAGATCCAATCCGATGACCCGACCAAAACCTCGACATTTCACACAAGCTCCGCGTGGACTATTGAACGAAAACAGCGTCGAAATCGGTTCGCACAGTCGATACCCCGTTGCTGGATTCACCCAATCATTGGTGAAATACTTGACGCTAGTCGAAGGCTCATCGGCGCGAGCAACGGCGATTTTTCCCCGCCCATGATGCGCTGCTGCTTCTAGTGCTTCTAACAATCGACTGCGTAATTTTTTTTGCCCAAGCACTCGATCTTGCACAATTAGTAATTCAGCGGGAAGCTGTGAAAACTTGCATTTCTCCGGTTCATCGGTGCGAAAGATCTCACCATACAATAATACGCGTAAAAATCCTTGCTGATAGAGCAGTGGGAAAAAATCCAGAGGCGTAGTACCTGCGGGAGCCTTGGCGCTAAATAAAATCAACATGGCATTGCCTACCTGATTTTCTAACAACCAAGCCAAGGCCGATTCCGGGGAATCCGGCTTGATCTCTTCCTGGGTTACTGGGTCATATCCTTTTGCTGCGCGAGCAAAATATACTTTCAGATAGTCATTGATTTCCGTTAGTGTGCCAACGGTCGAGCGAGTGGTGCGGACATGATTTTTTTGTTCGATCGCGATGGCTGGTAAAATGCCATCAATCGAATCCACATCTGGCTTGTCCATGCGGTCGAAAAACTGTCGAATGTAAGGTGAAAACGTTTCCACGTAGCGACGTTGCCCTTCGGCATAAAGAGTATGGAATGCCAGCGACGATTTCCCTGAACCAGACGGCCCTGTGACTACGGTTAATTTGCCATGAGCAATGGATAAATCGAGTGATTTCAGATTATGCTGACGCGCTCCGCGAATTTGAATAACCGATTCTTTTTTCTCCACTTTTTTTACCTTTTTCGCCACGCGCTGACACTAGCTGTGATTGCCAATAAATCAATGAACGAAATTTCAGAGTTGGACATCTCCGAAAGATTGCTATCATTCCGCCGTGCCGCGTCCCGTTGACATCGTAATTGACTTCCTTAAAGAACAGCAAACTCGTGGACTCGAGCATGTTACGCTTGATGACGAAGCGCGTGAGTTCCTCAATCATTTGGTCAAGCAGCGCCATGCCCCAGCGAAGAAAACCGAGGAAATACCGACAACTCCCACTCCCGAAAAAATCCCCGAGCCTCAGCGTGTCGTTCCGACTCTACAACTCGCCTCCGGCAGCAAATCTGAACAATTGGAACATCTGAAAAAACAACTCGCTGATTGGCCACAGCGCCATGGACTCGACTCGATGCGGGAAAAACTAGTGTTTTCGTTTGGCAATCCCGATGCCTCGATCATGCTCGTCGGCGAGAGTCCAGGCCTCCAGGATGAAAATTCTGGCGTGCCATTTTCTGGTCCCGCAGGCGAAAAATTCGATGCGATCCTCAAGGCCATGGGACTATTGCGCAGTGACGTTTACCTAACATATTTGGTGAAATTTCGCCCATCGATGCCCCGCCAGACAACAAACAACCGCACCCCGAGTCCCGCAGAAATCGCTGCATTTTTGCCAACTCTTGCCCAAGAGGTGTCGATCATCAAACCCAAGCTGATCATGACCTTAGGCACCACTCCTTCCGTAGCTCTTTGTGGCGGTACGACACTCGAAAAGCTGCGCGGTCAGTGGCACCAGTGGAATGAAATCCCCGTCCGTGCCAGCGAGAGCCCGTCACTATTGCTCACTGCATCCAACCCGAAAAAACGCGAAGTCTGGGAAGACATGCTCGCAGTCATGGAGCATTTGGCCATGCCCATCAATGACAAACAGCGTGGATATTTTCAAAAATAAGCGATCATTTTCCCCTTTGCATTCGCCGAGTGCTTCCCTACACTATCTCTCCACACTATGAAACTCCGCTCATTTCTTCTTGTTAGTTTACTGTCCGCCACCGCCGCGATCACGGGATGCAAACCGAGCGCGTCAAGCGCGAGCATCAAAATTGCGGTCATTCCAAAAGGCACCACCCATATTTATTGGAAATCCGTTGAAGCCGGTGCCAAAAAAGCCGCTGCTGAATTGAACATCGATGTCACTTTTATCGGACCACAAAAAGAAGACGACCGTTCACAACAAATCGATCTAGTAACCAATCAATCCGCTCTCTGTGATGCGATCGTGCTGGCCCCGCTCGATGCCACCGCACTGCGTGACGTCGCGAAACAAACCGCCGATAAGGGCAAACCAGTAGTCATCATCGACTCTGGCTTGACCGATAGTGCCTCGTTTATCACTAGCTTCGTCGCCACCGACAACCGCGAAGGTGGACGCATTGCAGCTCGTCAAATGGCCAAACTTTTGCAAGGAAATGGTAAAGTCGCCATGCTGCGCTACATGCAAGGCAGTGCCTCGACAATGGAGCGCGAAGAAGGATTTTTGGAAGAAATCAAAAAAACACCAGGCATCACCATCAGCAGTGAAAATCAATACGGCGGAGCCACGGCCAGCCAAGCACAGGATACTGCTACCACCTTGTTGCAGAGCCTCGCCAGCGCCGAAGGATTGAGCGTGCAAGGCATCTATTGCCCTAACCAAACGACAACCTACGGCATGCTGCAAGCTCTGCAAGGTAAAGGACTAGCGGGCAAAGTGAAATTTGTTGGATTTGATTGCGATGCCTCCTTTTTAGAAGCTCTCAAAAAAGGTGAAATGCATGGCACCGTGCTGCAAGATCCCGTCAACATGGGCTATCTAGGTGTGAAAACAGCCTATGCGAAATTGAAAGGCGAACCAGTCACCGCTCTAATTGATACGGGAGCCACACTTGTGACTGCGGATAATCTCAGCGATCCAACAATTGACGCGCTGATCAAAACTCAAGTTCCTTAATTTTTTCCTTAATTTTTCCCATGCCACTACTCATCGATCTCAGCAAACTGCCAGAGGAGGGTCTTTCCATCGCTGGAGATCTGCCACCGGAAATCTTTGATTTCCCCGAGCACGATGACGCCAAAGCGGTAAGCCCGATGCACTATGAGCTAACGGTAGAACGCTTCGGCACTGAGCTTTTGGTGCGCGGCGACATCGCGGCTACCTTTGAATTTACCTGTGTTGTAACGCTTCAGCGCTTCACCCAGACCATTCATTTGGCAGACTTGGCGCTATCCCTAGAAATCGAATCAGAAGCTCCCTTCGACATCGCCGAAGCTCTGCGCGAAGAGATTGTCATTGAGCTGCCCACCGATCCCCGCTGTGACCAGGCAGATGAACCGATGGAATGTAAAATAAATTCTCCGTATTTAGTTCTCGACAAACCCACCGATTCTGATCTAAGTTCCGCGCCCCCGCCTCCGGCGGACAACCGCTGGTCGGCTCTCGATGCCCTCCAAGACCTTAACGACAACAACTAACTACACTACTACCATGGCCGTACCAAAACGCCGTCAATCAAAGAGCCGCCAAAAAATGCGTCGTGGCGCCAATCGCTGGCGTGCACCTCTTTTGAAATCATGCCCTGAATGCGAAACGAAAATTCCTTCGCATATCGCTTGCCCTTCCTGTGGCTACTACAAAGACCGTAAGGTTCTTGTTGTGGACGCACTGTAATTTTTTCCGCAGATTTCATTCAAATATCACCGCGCCATCAAACGGCGCGGTGTTTTTTTCGTGTACAAGCAATGTGACATCTCGCTGCTGGCGTGAGTGTCGCGTTCACAAGTAGGGTTATGCCCCACAGGAATACCCATGGGACTGGGCTACTTCTTCTGTGTGGATACAGCAATTGAAGAAAAAGCAACGAAGAGCTGTTCCGTGGTAGCAACTTACGATTCCCACGATAAAGCCGAAGCCGCCATCAAACAGCTGCAACATGCTGGTTATGAAATGAAGAAACTCTAAATCGTAGGGCTCGACTATCACACCGACGAACAGGTAGTAGGCACTACAACAATGGCGACAGCATGAAAGCGTGGGGCAAATCTGGCGCATTCTGGGGTGGTATTTGGGGACTGCTGTTTGGCTCGGCTTTCTTTTGGGTTCCAGGACTTGGTCCCCTATTCGTGGCGGGTCCAATCATCGGTTGGATCGTGAGTGCCTTAGAAGGTGCCGTAGTAGTGGGCGGATTGAGTGCGCTGGGTGCTGGTTTGTATGGAATTGGAATTCGGGAAAATAGTATTCTGCAATATGAAACGGCGTTACAAACCGGTAAGTTTCTACTGATTGCACACGGTTCGGCAGAAAATGCCGCGCTTGCGCAGGATCTGCTCCACAGCACTGGTTTGGAGTCCATTGATATCCATTGATCACAGCTCGAACAAATACACAGTAAGAAAGCGCATCTTGCAAATCTTGCCTCCACTGAATTAACGAATCCGTATAAGCAAATCATCATGTCCGACTCCATCATCATCATTCCCCAACAGCCCAAGCTCATCGGCATCGCCGCCAATCACGGAGGCTTCGAATTAAAAGAACTCCTCACGGCTAAACTTCGCGGGACAGATCATACCGTCGTCGATTTCGGCGATCGAACGGAGATGCCATCCGATGACTATCCAGACTTCGTGATTCCCTTGGCGCGCGCGGTAGCAAGTGGCGAAGTACAGCGCGGGATCGCGATCTGTGGCAGCGGCGTGGGTGCCGCAGTGGCAGCGAATAAAGTTGATGGCGTTCGTGCCTGCTTGATTGAAGAATCTTGGTCTGCCCATCAAGGAGTGGAGGACGACGACCTTAACATCATCTGTCTGGGTGGTCTCGTCACTGGGCCAGCCCTCGCATGGGAACTGATACAGATTTTTCTGGCTGCAGGTTTCAGTGGGGCGGAGCGCCACCGCCGCCGTCTTTCAAAAATCGTGGCATTGGAACAATACGAAGCCGGACACTTTTCTGCTAGTGATTCCGTCGTGATCGACGAAAAGCCAAGCAAATCGTCAACCAAGCCATCCCTCCTGACTCCCAACCCAGAAAAAACAACTTTATGAATAATGACCGAATTCCCCGAATTTTATCCCGATTGGAAAAGGGACTTCTTACCGATTCAGCACACCTCAAACAACTGGACCAAGGTTTTGCCGTGACCTTACGCGGGGCCCGTAATCTGGGGCTCGAACAAAAATTTTCCCAGGAATGGGACACGTCCTGGAATGAACAATGGAGCATAGTCGAGGCTCTTCTCGTGAGTATCCGTGGATTATTGAATACGATGGATGTTGCCATCGAAAGCTCGGATGACGGATCCCGCATCGAATAGAATCTACTAGCGACGACATTTGATGCCAACTTGGAAAGCATTCACGCCTGCTCGCAAGCAATGCGAGTGAAGCTAGAACTGCTGATGGAACACGCCAAAGAAGAGGTTGATCTACTGATCTTAGGTGTCCTCGAAAAACTACCAAAACTAACTCAGCAAGGAGAGTTAGATGCCGAAATGCATCAGCGGAAACTTGACACCGCAGCGATAGAAATAGCAAAAGAACAACATCAATACGGAGGATTCATGGACGTGGTCAAAGCCTTGTTCATGTGGGTCGAAACACCGGAAGAGCGAGTGGAGAATGATCGATCTCTGCGTATTGACTGAGCATTAAGCATGAGTCACGTGGTAAGATTTGCGATTCAGAGGATGAATTTCCAGTCGATTTTGGCATGCACTGTTGCGCCATTTTCACCAGTGATTTCGATCGTATGATCATCGAGCGGCTTGATCGAAGTCACCTGCCCAAAGCCGAGTTCGACAAGAGCTACACCTTGTATGATAGGCAGTCTCACAATTTCCGATGCTTCAAACTGACGCGTCGTCGGAACTCCAAAAGCGGCCAATCGATTCTCGCGTGAAGCTTCCAGTCCGTAGCAAAAGTAGGAACACACTTCTTCCAATCCGATGCGCCCAAGGTGTCGATTCTCCCATGGATGAGCGCTGCGTCCGCCATTGGAGATCCAAAACAAGGTTGCAGGAAAATCGAGAGCATTTTTCAGAGAAAACCAAACGTAGTCGTCAAATGTCGCTGCTGTCCACGCGAATGGTTGCGAACGCGTGGGTGATTCATTCACCATCATCACCAAGTCCTCATGCCCGGGGGCTGTGGGATATTTTGTTAGATCCATGGTGCTGCCATCGCGGCAAGGAACTTGTGCGAGCGAGGAAAATTGGGCCCCTTCCTGCAAGCGGCCTGTTTCACCGATTTCAGGATTGGCGAAAACGCCATTATAGACGGAGGCCCAGCGATACGGACTGACCGCCAATCTCCCCTGCCCTTCTGTAAGTTCAGAGAAATCAAGAATCGGATGATTGCCATAATTCCATGAACCTTCGAGTCCACTAATCAAATGCTCAATGTAAAGTGCTTGCTGACCTTCTTTTATCTCGATTCGTTTGACCACAGCCGCGCCAGAATCAGTATGCTTCATCTCTAACACTAACAAGCGCTCTTGTTGCTCCACCAGTGTCCATTTCGCATTTGCCGGGTCGCCATGCGGTGCGTGATGCGCTTGGCCAGCAAAGGGCAAACAGAAAAAATCCCCACGCAGTTCTTTCAACAAATGCGGCATGGCGACATCGATCTGATCTGGCTCCCACGGCGCTAACGCATAAGGAGATACCGCGTAGTCCTCGAAGTAAAAATCCACTGGCGCCATGTGCCCGCCTTGTTCCGTAACGGCAAAATCAACTTCGGGCGTGCTCACAAAAAAACTATTGCTACCATGAATTCTTTCCATGCACTGATCAAATCGTATTTGCCAATTTCATCAAACAAAAAGTCGTGATTCTGCTAGGAAAATTTATCACCTTGCCCGTATGTTGGTGATAATGCAGCATCATCACATGACCTTCCAAGAATGGCGACCGCAAACCCGACGTAATAAAATCGCGCTGTGCATCGGGCTTTTTTCACTGCTACTGTTTATCGGATGGAACTTGGCACCGATGAGAGTAACACGATTCGACGATGAAAGCGAAAGAGCAGGAATGGTGATTATTCATTTATGGCCAATAATTTTTGACGTAATTACAGATTTTTCAGCCTTTCGCAATGTCCATGATACAAATCATCTATTTAGTGCAGTCGTATCACTAAGCATATTATTTCTTGCCTGCCTTCAACTATTTGTCATTCCACTCTGGCAAATGTTCTCACAATCCAAAATTCTCCGTTGGCTTGCAGCAGTGATTTGTTTCATTTGGTTCGGAATCTTCGCCTATTTTTTATTGCCGCACATAAATGATTGGAAACCAGATCTCTACTTTCCGCTCATCATGCTCAATTTTCTCGTCCTAGGAATAGCATTAGTATGGTTCCAAAATGAGGAACGCCAAGCTCTTATAAATAACATATAATCCTCAATCAACCTACAACAAAAATCATGACCTTCCACGAATGGCGACCGCAAACCCGACGTAATAAAATCGCGCTGGGCTTCGCACTTTTTTCACTATTACTGCTGATCGGATGGAACCTAGCGCCGATGTATGATGGACCATTCAGTGAAGAGACATACCAAGGAATTGTCGCCGTCACTGTATGGCCAGGAATCTATGATGACACGATGCAAAGCCTCACCGATTATGACATTGATAATATGCCAGGATTGATTGCGGGCTTTTGTCTAGTCTTACTAATATTCCTTCAATTGACCATTACCCCACTGTGGCGTATTTTTTCTCAATCAAAACTATTGCGTTACATTCCGGCAGTCATTTGCCTCATCGGATTTGGGATTTGCGCTTATTATTGCCTGCCTAATAATTACGATACTTGGCATGAAATTTATCCTCTGTATCTCATCACGATCAACTTACTGACGACAAGCATTGCTCTTATTTTGCTGAAATATGAGGCAGTAGTGTAAGATGAGACTGAAGAATACTTCATTTAGGCCGAGTCCATACATTTCCTGTGTCACTACGCGACACGATGCATTTGGATCGATCATGTCCGTGGGTTAGAAACCCTGATCTTTATACACATCTCACACGCCGTTTTCCCTTGGTATTTATGCAAAATGGAAATTTCTAAAAATAAAGCTCGTACAAATCATGCAATTGTTTAAA
>CAIRGO010000015.1 GCA_903878115.1 Akkermansiaceae bacterium
GCATTTTTGATGTCGGCGCGAATAGCATCACTCATGATCTTGCGATCATCGCCATCGTCTACTTCACCTGTTTTGATACGGCGTTGCTCGAACAATACGTCTTCGAACGATCCAAAGTCTTTAATGGCGGCGACAACTTGATCTTTCTCCTTGGGAGGCGCATCTGCAAACTGACCATGGATCCATTCCAATACGAGTGAATATTTTGCAACCTGATCTGAGTGCTGCACTTCGCTGAATTGGAAGACATATTTGACAAAGCGAGTGAATGTGCTGGCACCATCCCGTGCCTCGATCATCACCCGACGACGCCTTGCCCATTGCTGGCGATCCCATTGAGATTGTTCCCGCAACTCTTGACGCATGAGCTCGATTTCAGCTGCATGGGCTGCGTTACGCGGCTTTTCGTTGACGGCGTCATCAATGGAAAGGGCTCCCTCCATGAATTTTGTGACGCGGTTACGTTGGACGTTTACGGTGTCGTTGTGGTCTTTGATCTTTTGATTGGCCAGTGTGATTTCTTTCTCGATCCAATCCCTGGAGCTTTTAGTGGCGTTGTCAGATTCTGTAACAAGCCACAGCATATAGGCATTGCCCACTGCATCAGCGGCTCCCTCTTTGCTTCGTGCATGTGAAAGACGAGCTTCGGTGATGATGCGAGTGAAGCTTTCACTTGCGTTGGCGGTGGCGTTTGCCTCGTTGGCTTTGATCATTTTCAACTCCCCAGTTACTCAACACACCGAGAGTTGGATCAACGTGGGATAACGTCAAATGCTTTTTTAACGAATCTTTAATATTATAAATTGGCATCAACAGCTGGTGGTGTTGAAGCATACTCACATACTAAAAAAGTTCTGGCGGTTGGTTCTCAGTGAGATTGCATGACGTCAAAAATATGAATTAAGCCTTGAGTGAAAGACAGACCCGTCACAGCGTCCAAAGCGGCAGTGCTCGACGCGTTTTATTTGTTCCGGATAAGTTCCACATCCTGATGGCATCAGGATGTTGGGCGTCAGCGCTCGTGTGTTAAGTCATCGGCACGGCCCTCCTCGCGCACAAACTTGAAAAAGACCTCTCGGTGTCTTTGATAGCCTTGTTCGTGCGAGTGGGTGGAGGTTAGGTGTCGCCGGTTAACAACTCCTGAGCAAAATCACTTGATGACATCCTGACGGCATCAGGATGTTGGAAGTTAAATCGACCGACAAAAGACGTTTCCAAATGACCTTGCTGAAACCAATCGACTCTTCAGGCAGTCAAAAGCTACCGACCGATGACCTCTTCAATTACTTGGGAGAGCGAGTGGCCCGTGCGCAAATGAACAAGGGTATCTATGCCACCACCATGACTGAGTCGGGCATGTTCTTTGCCGACAACAATGAGATAAATGAGATCCATCGGCATTAAGGACCCGAGGCGCAGAATCCTTCACTGCAGCTGTTTTCTTCATCGACTTAGAAACAATCTTCTTATTGCGCCGATCCAGATCGCACCTCATAGGGTTCATCGCTTCGCGTGAACCGCGATCTTCTCGTTGCCACGCTCGCAAGCTCGCTAGCAACGATCAGACGCAATTTCTTTGAATTAATGTCTTTCGAAGATTCAAGACGGATTAAAATTTGAAGCTTTCTTGATAACTTTGATTGAATGATTATCTCTTGATATCGTTTCGTTAGATTTCAAGCCATACGACGACTGTTTCCAGTCATCATATGTCAAAGATCCTTTCGTTGAGTTTCTTCGCCTGTCCAACTGACGCAACCCATTGCTGGGAAGGGGCTGTTACGATTGCCTCCCTTTACACGTTTTTCCTGCTCACTAATCCAGCGTCCTTTGGACATAATACTAACGCTGGACATGTGTGGGGTTACCTTCGTCATACCCCAAGCGCCATTTCTGGCTTGTCTTGACCTTTTTTGCTTCGCTGACCTGTTGAGACAGCCACGAGACGCCATGAGTTTTATTTTCGGAACCCGAGGTGTGTCGGGACTCAGCTATGAGCCGTAGAGCGTTCGTGATTGCTGTCGCGCAATACGCATCCCCCCTATCCTGGACGTGAGCGGCTCACTACAAACGCCCGAGCAAGGCTATCGACAGAAGTCTGTTTGGCTGCTGTTTTACTCTTCAGCTGCCGCACATGTTTATTTAGCAATCCGCTGCGAAAACACTAAATAACTGATGCAAAAGATAAACACACCATTTTCTCAAACACTTTACGAAAACTGCAGGGCGCTGGGTTTGGTAGATTCTCAATATGAATTCAGCGAACTCTGCGGACGCAAGACAACTTGGTTCAGCGCCAACAAGTCACGTGATTTGCCAATCAGCAC
>CAIRGO010000016.1 GCA_903878115.1 Akkermansiaceae bacterium
ACAAAGGGAGATCACATCCGTATCTTCTCCGCCCGGCAATAATCAGGAGAGGTGGCTGAGTGGTCTAAGGCACCCGATTCGAAATCGGACGTTGGGTAATACTAACCGTGGGTTCAAATCCCACCTTCTCCGCCACTTTTATCAATTTAGTATTGGATTGTGGGAGCAATTTCCATCGCGGCATCAAGGAATGATGGATACTTCGGTTCCCAGCCTGTGGCTCTTAATTTTTGGTTGTCGACTCGTTTGTGCGTCCATCCACGTTTGCGATTTTCATCGCGCGGGCCGCATGGAGGCAGAGGCTGGCAGAAAATGTCTGCCAATCCTTCATAGGTTTCCCGTTGCGATAACGGTTGCGAATCGGTCACGTTAAAAATTTCACCACGGATGGTCATCAATTCGCGGTCTAGAGATTTATCTAACAGATAGAGAATCGCCGATGCCGCATCATCGCGATGGATTTGATTGAGAAAACGCCGTCCATCTTCTTCGATCACGGCTTCTCCTGAGAGATACTTTTTCATGAACACAGACCGACCTGGTCCATAAATTCCTGATAGTCGGCAAACAATCCCATTCGTGGCTAGGCATGCCTGTTCGGTATCTAACAATATTTTTCCGGTTTCTCGATCAGGTTCAGCGGGAGAAGACTCATTCACCAACGATCCATCAATCTGACCATAGACGGATGAACTGGAGGTAAATAAAAGAAGTGTGTTGGGAAAGAAGTGGGCTAGATGTGCGATGCCATTTCGATAAACGTGTTGGTAGGCTGGGGGACCTCCTTTGCCACTGCTGGCACAATGGACGATCGCGTCTGGCATCGCCACTAATGAAGCAAGATGTCGCACGGATTCTTCATCGCCTAAATCACAAGCGTGACTGCCAGATGAACCAGAGAGGGAACAGGTATCAACATCCCAACCTCGCGCGCGCGCTTGATCAGCGATTTCTTCGCCCAAATATCCATGTCCACAAATCAAAACTCGCATCGCACTCAGACTAGCACGCCTCGCGATAAATGCAATCGGTGGCAAGAATAGAGACAAAAAAACACCGCTCGGCGAACCGGGCGGTGTTTTTGTTTGATTGTTTCGTTCTCAAAGAACAAGGCGAGCAGCTTACGCGGCAGCTTTGTTTTCGAGAGCTTTCTTGGCCTGAGCAATGATGGCGCTAAAAGCGGCAGCATCGACAATCGCCAGATCCGAGAGGATCTTGCGGTCGGTTTCGATACCGGCTGCTTTGAGACCTTCCATGAAGCGTGAGTAGGTAAGACCTTCGTTACGAGTCGCAGCGCTAATACGTGCGATCCATAGACGACGGAACTGACCTTTACGCTTCTTACGGTCGCGATATTCGTAAGTTTGTGCCTTACGAACGGCGTCCTTTGCATAGCGGAAAAGCTTCGAGCGGAAACCGCGGAAGCCTTTCGCACGGAGCAGCGTACGCTTGCGGCGTTTGCGGCTGGCCGGGGAATTGGTGGCTCTTGACATGTGTATGTTTTCTTCTATCGGCAGGCAGTTTGTTTTACATAACTCCCACAGTCTCGCCTGACGAAGCCCGGTAAAGGGCAGGCTGTGTAGAGTCCACCCGAACCGCGGGTGGTGGCGTGCTGATCACGACGTTTTTCTATTAACCGAAAGGTAGGTTCTCTTTGACATTTTTGATGTCAGCATCGGAAACCAGACCAGCGCGCCCGAGAGCACGCTTGCGCTTCGAACTCTTCTTTTGAAGAATGTGGCGCTTGCCTTGTTTACGACGTAGAACTTTACCTGTGCCGGTTATTTTAAAACGTTTGGCGACAGCTTTTCTTGTTTTGGATGTGCCTGATGGTCCTGGCATGGGACGGATAGAATAGGGGGCATTTCGATGGTGGCAAGCAAAAACGATCAAAATTGTATTTTTTTTCAAAATAATGATTTGGTTCTATTATCTTTGTAGGAAATATGATAAGTTTTTCTCCCGTCGGCATCGCAGCATGTATCAGATGGATCTAGAAAGTATGAGTGATAAAGTGAAGGGAATCGAGTTGGCAAAGGCCTGCGCCAAGGCAGCCGACGAAATGCAGGCGGAAAATATTCAGCTGTGGGATGTAAGAGGACTTTCGTCGATCACTGATTTTATGGTGATTTGTTCAGGATCGTCGATGCCCCATTTGCGCGCTATTATGCGTGATGTAGCGGGGTATGTGATGGAATGGCACGACGTCAAACCAGCGATGTCTGAAGGAAATGCCGACAGCAAATGGGTTGTTTTGGATTACATCGACGTCATGGTGCACATTCTGCACAGTGAAATGCGCGAGTATTACGATCTTGAATCGATTTGGGGTAAAGCGAAAGAAGTGAAGTGGAAAGAGTGATTTTCTGCCAAGAGATGGGGGCTTGACCAGAAAACATGTTTTTGATAATGTTTTCTATGAACATTCGCTCGATCTCAGTGGCAATTTTTTGTTTATGCTTTCTTACTGCTTGTGACAAGCAAGGTCATTCAGTTACTCAAAAAGCTGCGATTGGCCAAAGTCAACCAATGGAACTACAAGCAACGCAAAAATAGCTGACAGAAACTCATGCGCGTCTTGAGGCGCAGCGCGATGATCAACTTTCGAAAATAAAAATTCTCAATCGCGAAATTAGTGAATTGGAGATACGTAATGAAGAGCTTGCAAATGAATTAAAACAGTTAGACGAGGTAAGAAATCTGATGAATCAGGACATTAAAAACCTCAAAAAGCGATGGGAAAAAGAGACAGTTGGCTTACTTGATGGACCCGAGTGCCGCCGTCCCCTAGCCGAAACTTTTCACGAGTTGACAGAAAAAATTGCTCTTTTATTTCAAGAGAACCAACAATTAAAAGAGAGGCTTCATAAGCTCGAAAATAAATGAAATATACAGCGTATGTTTCTGGGCATGGACGTCTCAACCCGCACCGCGTTATTACTTGTTGGTCCGAAGCTTATTACGGACAAAGGCGTTCGATGCACCATTTCTGCTCTTCATCTTTTGTGTAGAGAAAACGATCGTGAAGGCGCGCTGGACCGCCTTGCCAAAATTCAATCGTTTCAGGGACGACGCGAAATCCTCCCCAAAATGACGGCAGGGGAATAGATCCTTGTTTGAATTTTTCGCCGATCTCGTTTAGCTTCTGCAATAATAGTTTCCGCGAACTGATCACGGAGCTTTGTTGGGAAACCCATGCGCCGATTTGTGAGTCACGAGGACGTGAAACAAAATATTTGAGAGATTCCGCTGCAGAGATTTTTTCGGCGCGTCCTTGGATGATGATTTGTCGTTCCAGAGTTACCCAGGGGAACAACAATGAAACGTTAGGGTTGTGAGCGATGTGCTGGGCTTTACGACTTTCGTAATTGGTGAAAAATACAAACCCATCGGCACCGAAATATTTTAACAACACAGTGCGCAGAAGTGGTCGATGCGCGGCATCCACCGTCGCCAATGACATGGCATTTGGTTCATGAATTTGCAACTCGATGGCTTGCTGAAACCATTGGTTAAATTGCGCCAATGGATCTGTGGCCATTTCATCGCGATGAAGCCCGCGTGCGGAATATTCTTTGCGAAATTCAGAGAGATCCATGAGAATTGATATAGTTAGAACTGCCCATTAAATTTGCGAGCAATCCAGAAAATGGCAAGCAGCACAATGATCGATGTAAGGGTAATCCAGTGATGCCATAGTGGAATGCGATTTTCCAACGGACGCGGCTCTGGTAAAGCGGTGATTTCTTTAATCAAATCGGTGAGAGCATCTGGTTGAATCATCCGAGCTTTGGCAATGCGGGACATTTCTTCTAACACTTCTGGACGTGCTGGTTGGCCAGTTTTTTCCAAATCCACTGCTTGGGCAAGTAGCGTGGTTTCCACTGGTTTGGCATCGTCATTGGCAATACCAGCACTGAGCTTCCATGCTCCAGGGCTATCAATCGCAAAACGTCCCGTGAAGCTGCCCCATGAGCTATCATCTTTGTTGAGATCAATCGAGCGTGTGGACCCGTTAGGCGCGGTTAATGATAAGGTGACATTGCCATCGCTCAAAGGTGCGCCGTTTTTATCAAATGCATTGGCGTGCAAGGTGACTGTATCACCGGGTGCGGGGCGCTCTGGTGTGTAAAAAATGCGCACCCGTTGGCCTGCCGCCATATTGCGTTGATAAGACATCCAGCGGGCGACTTGCCCCCAAAAACGGTAGTGATATTTATCTTCCACACCACGGCGCCAACGCCATGCGGAGTCGATTCCCATATATAAAATTTTTCCACTGCCCGCGGTCTTGGTGATGATGAGTGGAATACGTCCGTAGTTTCCAGAACTACGATTGGCATGCACTGCGAGAACCGTTGTTCCTGCCTTGGCGCGTTCGATCGGAGCATGCCAATAAAATCCAGGCAAACTGCGCCAGACTAAGGGATTGTCTTCTTCCGTATCGCCAAGCATCGTTAACAGTGATGAAGCGCCATCTGACGTCAAGGCCAGCGGTGACGGGGTTGCTTCGGTATTCCCCGTTTTTTTCGATGCATCCAAATACACAGGCACGAGATCAGCGAGATCGGTATCTAACAACGAAAATTGATTGCCTTGCGGCCCAGGTAGGAAGACCAGCCCAGATGCTTGGTTTTCCACCAATCCGCGAACTAAGGTGCACTGTTCTTTGGTCAGTTGACCATTGCCGATTCCCACATCGCCGATAAAAATCACATCATATTTCGCGAGGTCTTCGATTTTATCAGGAAATTTATCCACGTAATCAGGACCGCCGCCGATGCCGAGTTGGGGATGGAAGAGCAGGCAGGAAAGCTCCACTCCTGGGTCGCGCGATAGAGCATTGCGCAGGAATCGGTATTCCCAGCGTGGTAACGAATCGATGACCAACACGCGAATTTTCTCAGGCTTGCCGGCCATGGTGAATTTGCGAGTATTGTTAGAGGCTACTAGTTCACCTTGTGCTGGAGGAAATGATAGATCCAGAGTGGATGAACCTTCTTTTTCTAATTTCCACAACATCGTATCAAACGTTGTTTTGTTAGGTGGTAAAACAATTGCTTTGGTGCGCTCGCGACCCGTATCGTCTCTCAGGCGAATCGTAGTTTTTACTTCGCGGTCTAATGAACTACGAATCGAAAAAGGAATTTGGATGTTCTCGCCTACGATGCCATAAGTCGGCGCGTTGACGGCTAACAAATCAAGGTCGGGCAAGCGCACGGATGAACCAGTGGGAATGGTAAAAAGTGGCACTTTGCGCAGCAGGAATTTTTGCGCAGCGGAAACGGGCGGTTGACCGAGGTTCCAGTCGCCATCAGAAATTACGATCGCCGCGCGCAGGTTACTTTCTTTTTCTAACGTTTCTTCGAGTGGCGATGTGAGATCGGTGCCCGCAGCAGCGTGCAAAGATGTGTCTTCGGGCAGCGAGCTAAAGGCGCGCGTGATGATCTCATTGTCGCCATTTGCTGAGAGCGAATTCCACAATGATGATTTTAAAATCTGGCTGGTAAATTCCGCGCGGGTTACGATTTCTTTGGTGGGGGAGAAGAGTTGCGGTAGTTGCGCGTCGGTGGTCGTCATCGACTTCGAATCATCCCATAAAATCGCAATCCGCGGTTTGGTGTTGGGATGAATGACAGTCAGCCATTCGGGCTGCCAAAGCAATGCTATGACAAGTAGTCCGATGAAAAATCTCAAGCATTCCAGCACAGCGCTACGTTTTTTGTTAGGACTGCGACGATAGCTGGCGATGCAAACAATTACGAGAATCAATGCCGCGATGATGCCGACTGCCAGTGTCAGCAGTGTTGGCGAAAAATGGAGATTTTGAATGTGAAATGGCAAGACGTGAAGAAGGATAAAAGTTAGATCGCTTTCGGTTTTTGATTGGCCAGAGTAGGAGAATCTTTCACAGGTTTTGGCAAGCAAAGCAGAGCTTCAGCGATGAGGAAAAATAATACTCCGGCGAGAAACAGTTTCCAGATTTCTCTTTCTTCACTAGCGGTGCTAGTGGTGGATGTGTCTTCAAATGTCCGATAGCTCACTCCTTGCATGATAGATTCTAGTTCGGCTTTTTGGATGCTCAATGGTTCGTGTTCCGACACGGGAACGTTGGTCGCGATCACGCGTTCGCCTAGTCGATAAACACCAGCGGAGAATGTGGCATCGGATTTCTGATCAATGATATAATCATCGATGCGCGTGCGAGTTTCGTTGTTGCGTGGCAGTGCGTCACCCCTGTTGACATCGGCCAGCAATGCGGAGTCGAATCGGGCCGATCCAGCCAGCACAGCACGCTGCAAGGCGGGAAGTAAAAGGTGAGCGTCACCAAGGTTGCTCCACGTATAGTTAGGCGTCGTGGCGATGAACCAAGCAGTTCCGCGCTCCATTACCAAACGTGTTAGGAATGGAGAATCATCATCCCATGCCGCTAAAGTCGAAAAGGTGCCAGCGGGTGCAGTGGGGATTTGGCGTTTGATCGCTTTCATGGTCTGACCAGCAAGTGCTGTGCCACTTAGTGAATCGCGCAACAATCCATCATCGTGATTCCAGTTTTTGAGAATGAAAAATTTGCCTTCTGGTGCTGTAGAAATCGGCGACCAAGCGATTTTGTTAAATGTACTAGTTGAGTTTTCTTGGGGTGCTACAAAAATCACATGACCACCTGTTGTGAGAAATGTATTGAGCGGTAATGTCATTCCTTCATCAGGTAATGGCGCAGACCAGATGATGGCGGCATAATCACTGAGGGAATTTACTTTGGTGAGAAATTGTGAGGGCGCGATGGTCTCAGAAGATTGACCAGCAAACCCGGGCGGAGCAGCAGAAGCGGCAAGGTACGAAGCCGCTTCTCCCGCAGCGGATACGATTAATGTTTTTACAGGACGTGCGGCACCATAGGTGAAAAATACAGTATGGTCGTTTGGATTTGCATCACTTGGCAGTGTGAGCCAGCCTTGTCCTTCAACTTGATCTTTAGGCAATTTGATGCGTTTTTGAAAACGCAAAGTTTGCCCCGGAATCGTAATGCTGTCGGTTGTTTTGGTGCCGTTGAGCGCAATCGTTAATGGCAGATTGAGCGCGGAGCTACTATCACCCGAGCGAATTACTTCTAAATCTAACAATAGGTCATCAGAACTGCGGTGCGAGGAAAGAATACTCAGTGAAATGTTAGATTTCGATGGAGTGGATAAGGAGAGAATGCGCACTGAGGTTTTTTGCGGCGTGCTGGCAAGCGATGCCCGTGTTGTGGCCCAGCGTTCGCTATCTTTGTCCCAATCCGCATATTGCATATCGGAGGCAATCCAGATTTCGGTGCGTCCAGGTTTTGTCTCGAGAATAAATTCTGCGGCACGTTGAAGAAGCGCAGGAATGTCCGCAGCGGCACTGCTCGCTTTGGTGTTAGTGATTTCAGCGAGTGCCTCCGGACTGGGGATATCTTGTGGGGTGCTCGTGGCGGAATCGATCAATACCAATTTCGTGGCGTCGAGCGACTTCATCGCATCCTTCACGCGGTCAATGGCTAATTCGCGACGTGATTGCGATGCTTGATCGGCAGTGGTTTCCATCGATGCCGACCGATCCAGAATGAAAACGACGGTATCCACTTGACTAGCGCCCCAGCCTAACAATCCTCCGATCATCGGACGAGCTGCTGCTGTCGCAAGAGCAGCAATGCCAAGTGCACGAGCGGTTAAAATCAAAATGTGACGTAACTTTTTCTTGCCGCGAGATTCGCGAGTAGCCTTGAGCAAGAATTGCATCGCGGCCCATTGAACGGTCTTATGGCGACGTCGATTCAACAGGTGAATGATCACCGGAATCGCAGCGGCGCATAGAAACCAAAGCAGTGGTTGTTGATAGAATGACACGGGTGTGTGCTAAAATGGTTAACGTTTTCCTTTTTTCGGCAAGCGGTTGAGTAAGAAGTCGCGCAGCAGCGGCTCCAGTGGAGTATCGGTGGTGACGAGTTGGTAGTCGGCATGCACGTTATGGCAGGCGACTTTTACATTCACGAGAAATTCTTGCAGAGCAGCTTGGTATTCATCGGAGATCAGGTTTGGTTCTACTACGAGCGTAGTATTATCTTCCATGTCGACAAAACGATGCGGGCGGTCAAAATGAAACGCGATTTCTTGCGGATCCATTAGGTGGAACATGCAAATGTCGTGCTTGCGGTAGCGCAAATGTTGGAGTGCTTCTTCCAATGCAGGAGTGTCACAGAAGAGATCGGATAAAATGACAATCACTGCGCGTTGGCCAACTTTTTCTGCGACTGCGTGAAGTGCCGCGACCAAGCCAGTTTCACCTTTTGGTTCGAGACTTTCCAAGGTATGCGTGATCAATTGCAAATGCGCGGGGCGGCGGCGTGGTGGGATTTCAATGTGCAGCGTATCACGGCATACCGATAGTCCTGCAGCGTCGCCTTGATTGACAAATAAATAGGCTAAGTTCGCAACGATGCGACGCGCATAATCGATTTTCGAAATGCCTTTGTCGGAAAAATTCATCGAGCCAGAATTATCCACCACGAAGTAAACGCGCAAGTTGGTGTCGGCCTCGAACTCTTTGATGTAGAATCGATCCGAGCGCGCATAGGCTTTCCAATCGAGACGACGTGTGTCATCGCCTGGCACGTATTTCCGATATTCAGCAAATTCCACCGACGACCCACGGTGAGGTGAGCGGTGTTTGCCAGCAACATTTCCCAACATCGGCACGCGCGCCTCTGCCGGGATGGCTCCGAGCCGAGCGAGAAGATCGTGATCGAGAAGTTGACTCATGGGAGAGAATGGTAAAACAGTTCAGCGCAGCAATAATGTGCAACTGCGAGAAATTATTGACGCATTTCAGCGATCAAACGCTCGACCACTTTTTTCGAGGTCATGCCCTGCGATTCGGCGGCGAAGTTGGTGATTACTCGGTGACTGAGCACAGGGGCGGCTACGGCTTCGATGTCTTCCATGCGCACCAAGTATGATCCTTTTAATGCGGCGCGGGCCTTCGCACCCAGAATCAAATACTGCACAGCACGTGGGCCAGCGCCCCAACCGACGAAATCTTTGATCCAGGCAGGAGCATCGCCTTCGTTCGGGCGAGTTTTTCTCACAATCGCGACGGCGTAATCGTAAATATGCTCAGGCACGGGAACACGGCGCACTAGGCTCTGGAAAGCGAGAATTTTTTCTCCATTGAGAAGTTTGTTGAGTGCGCCTTTTGCGGCTCCCGTTGTTTCGCGAGCAATGCGTTTTTCTTCTTCTGCCGATGGGTAGCCGACTTCGATTAAGAACATGAAACGGTCCAACTGCGCTTCTGGCAAGGGATAGGTTCCTTCTTGTTCAATTGGGTTTTGCGTGGCTAAAACAAAAAATGGTGGCTGCAGGGTGTAAGTATGTCCTAACACAGTTACTTTATTTTCCTGCATGGCCTCGAGCATGGCGGACTGCGTTTTTGCTGGTGCACGGTTGATTTCGTCTGCCAATACGATGTTCGCAAACACTGGACCTTTGATGAATTCAAACTCACGTTTGCCACTGGAAGCGGATTCTTGGATGATGTCCGTTCCAGTAATGTCTGCTGGCATGAGGTCGGGAGTGAACTGAATGCGATTGAATGCTAGGTCAAACGTTTGCGCGAGTGATGAAATCAATAGTGTCTTGGCAAGGCCAGGAACCCCCATCAGCAAGGCGTGACCACGACCAAACAAACAGATGGCTAGGTTCTCGATCACTTGTTCTTGCCCGATGATTATTTTCCCTAATTCAGCGCGCAATGCTTGATAAGCGCGACCAAGTTCATCGATCGCCGCAACATCATCGGCAGGCAAGGCATAAGGATCATTGGGGATCACTGGTGCAGGAGCGGCAACAGGAGCCTCTGCTTGGTATCCAAAATTCGAAGATGGTGTAAGAGGTGTTGCGTAGTCCGGTGATGATTCCATGCAGATATAAGATTGTGTTGAGCAAATCTAGACGAGTCAGCGCATTTGTCGAGAAGGAGATGAAAAAAAGTAGAAAAAGATAAAAGTTTGCTTGAGAGCCAGATCAATCATTGAATGACATCATTTCATCGGCAAAGTGAAATTCCACTGTGGATGCTCCCACCAAGGCGAGAGCCCAGCATCGAGCTTGAGCGGGGAAAAAGTTCTCACCGCTAGTGAGGTATGATCAGCGGAAAATGTTAGCAATCGCAACCAACCATCGCCGCCGTTGCCTTTTTCATCGGATCCGCCGCCGAAACCTTGAGCGTTGAATAACATCTGATGCACTAGTTGCCCCGATTGATTTTTGTCACTGCGGCGGCCGACGTGCGATCCCATTTCGTGGCCGTTGAGGACTATCTTGATCTGCGGTGCGCGGGAGACGAATTGTTGCCATAAATCCTCTCCATCATGCGTGTCTCCTGGTTTTCCTGTGCCATAGGTGTGTGGATTGCCAGAGCGTTTTCTGTTGCCGTCTTGACCATCGCGTTCGTCGCCAGGCAGCATGAAATCATGGGTGAGAAAGATCCCGAAATGCTGGCGATATTTTTCCTGCTGACAGAGTTGCATCGCCCAATCGACCACCGCTTTGCGAGGACCCCATTCGAGCGAAATCACTAACAAATTTTTACCACCAGGCACTGCGATTTCATAAGCGGCATTTTCTAACGTTTTCACTCCGAATGCGTTTGCCGCACAATCGATGAGTATGCCGCCGCCTTGGCCATCGGATACTAACGGATTCGCGGTGATCGGAAAATACTCGGGGAATTGTGATTCGCGCGACTCGGCGTTGCGGATGCCGTAGTCGTGATTGCCAGTGGCGAAAATTGTCGGCACCTTGCCGTAGAGTTTTCGTAGTGCTTGTTGTGCGCTTTTCCATTGCTCGGTGGAGTTTTGATCGCCCCAGCCTTGCCCACCGCCGATGGCGATGTTGTTTTGCTCTACTAGATCGCCTTCATGCATGACCAACTTGATCTTCCAAGCATCGAGATGTGCGATGAGCCAATCAGTCATGCGCTCAAAATGCTTCTGGTTTTTGGCAAATTTCGCATAGTTCTGCGTATCGGGAATCACCGCGATGGTCCAACCTTCCGTGCAACCTTGAGCGGGATCGCCTAGACTGGGCGCTGGCATCTGATCTGCTGTTTGGGCCAGCAATCGTTGGCCCATGGAGGCAAGGGGCAACGCGGCAAGAGATTGTAGCAAATAACGTCGGTTCATTCTGACTCATACGATGAGACAGATGGGCAAATATCAGAATTTTTGTATTAGCTTTTGACCACGCGATTTGCGCGCATGATCTAGATTTATTTAGCCTTTTTTTTGGCTGCTTTTTTAGCGGCTTTTTTAGCGGCTTTTTTAGCGGCTTTTTTAGCGGCTTTTTTAGCGGCTTTTTTAGCGGCTTTTTTAGCGGCTTTTTTTGCTGGTTTTTTGACTGCGGGAGATGTTTCTCCGTCGTCTGTTGCCACTGCCGCTTTAGCTCCGACGCGTGGTTCGCGTGGTGGGAAGTCAAAGCTGATTTTGTGGGTTTTGGGGTCGAGCAGTAAGAATGCGTCGAATTTCCTCTTGGTTTTGTTGGAGACGAAACCTTTGAGGAGATTGGTTTTTCCTTCGCTGAGCATTTTGAGAATTTCTTCGGCAGGTAGCTCTTTCTGTAGGATTGAGCGACCAATACGCACGCCATCTTTGTCTTTTGCACTCGTCAAGGCGGGGACGTAGTAGGCTTTTTCTGTGGCGTAAACTTTTGCAAATTTGCCATCTGCGAGAGTAGCGGTGCCGATGAGCATTTCCTCGGTCAGTTCTACTTTTGTCTCAGAATCATCGTTATCAAACTGGAAGTTGATCTTGAATTTTTCATCGAGTTTCAATGATGCTTCAAATGGTTTATTAAAGCGTGATTTGAATCCACTGAGTGGACCGACGATTCCTTTAGTGAGCAACTCTTGTGCTTCTGCCATGGAAATCTCGCGTGACGCAATGTGTTTCTTGAAAGTGAATTTGCAATCAGGTGTGCGACACGCGAAGGTGGCATCGGTTTGCTTTAATTCCTTCGCGCCGCAGATCGGGCAAGGAGCCATTAGGTCAGGAAAACTTTGTCCTTTGGAGGTTTCGGCTAGAGTGCGGGCTTTGTGAACAATTTCGCGGGTGTAGTCGGCGATTTCTTTCATGAAGACATCGCGCGAAAGTTCACCGTGCTCCATTTGGCGGAGTTTGTATTCCCAATCGCCTGTGAGGGCTGGTGAGGATAGTCCATCGATGGCCATTTCTCGGACCAAGCGAATGAGGGTGAGTCCATTTTGCGTCACATGCAGATCGCGTCCATCACGAGCGAGATATTTTTGTGAAAGCAATCCCTCGATGATCGCTGCTCGGGTGGCGGGTGTGCCTAGGCCGCGTTCGGACATGGCCTCGGCGAGAGCTTCGTCGTCTAACAACTTTCCTGCGCCTTCCATGGCGGACAGCAGCGTTGCTTCATTAAAACGAGCTGGCGGTTTCGTTTCATCTGCCTTGACCTCCACGTGGATGGCAGTGGCTTTTTCATTAGCGGTGATGGCAACTAGTTCATCTTTGTTCGCTGCGACACCGATTTTGCGACCATAGACTTCCATCCAGCCGGGCTTGACTAAGATTTTCCCGTCAACTTTGAATGAATCGGTGAGCTGTGCGCTGTGAACGATGCGGGTGACACGACGGGTGAGTTCAAATTCAGCCGAAGGGTAAAAAACAGAGATGAAACGTTTTGCCACGAGGTCGAAGACCTTGGCTTCTAACTCATTTAGTTTAGAAAATGTGCCGGTAGGGATGATCGCAAAGTGATCGCTGACTTTCTTGTCATCGAACACGCGTTTAGACTTGGTGAGTTGCGGGCCGGATGGGGAATTTCCATCCAACACTGCCTTCGCATAAGGAGCTAGCGCGGGGAATCCGCTTTTGATTTCTGCGAGAGTATTTTTTACCGTGCCTAGATAATCTTCCGGAAGGTAGCGTGAATCCGTTCGCGGATAGGTGAGCATTTTGTGCTTCTCGTAAAGGGCCTGAGCAATTTGCAGGGTTGTTTTCGCGGAAAGTCCCAAGCGCTGAGAAGCGTCACGCTGCAATGATGTAAGGTCGTAGAGTTGCGGGGCTATCTGTGATTGCGGTTTCGTTTCCTCTACGACAGTTCCGGTTTTGCCGAGGCAGCGGGCTTTGATTTCTTCTGCATCTTTCGCGTTCCAGATGCGTTCCGCTTTTGAATGAGGCTGCGTTTCATCCTTTTTCCATGATTCATCGAACCAATTTGATGGATAGTTGCCACGAGCGACTTTGAATTCCGCACTGACTTCCCAATAATTCATTGGCACAAATGCCTGGATTTCCTCCTCGCGCTGGGCTAGGATCGATAGGGTAGGGGTCTGCACCCGGCCTGCGGCGGTGATATTAAAGCCACCGTGGCGCGAGCGGAAGCAAGTGAGAGCTCGGGTGGCATTGAGACCAACCAGCCAGTCTGATTCCGAACGGCACTTGGCGGCATCGGCGAGGTTTTTCATCGAGGCCGATGTGCGCAAATTGCTCCATGCTTCAAGAATCGCATTTTGCGTCATCGATTGCATCCACAGGCGCTTTACTGGTTTTTGAATTTCGCCGTATTCGATGATGTATTGAAAAATCAGTTCTCCCTCACGGCCCGCATCGCAGGCATTGATGATTTCCGAAACGTCCTTGCGCTTGGCGAGTTTCAGCACTTGTTTAAGGCGGGCCTCGGAATCAGGGATTGGATCGAGCGCGAATTGTGGGGGGATGGCAGGAAGTACATCGAACTTCCATGGCAAATTTTTGCCATTCGGTCCCTGCGGCATGCGTAATTCGATCAAATGTCCGACGGCGGAGGTGATCACCGCATTGTCATTTTCCAGCCAAGTATCGCGGCCAGTGCCATTTTTTTCGAACTTGCCGAGAGGTTTAGAAAGTGCACGACCAAGGTCAGCCATGACGCTTGGTTTTTCTGCGATGATGAGAATTTTGCCCATGATAAGAGAGTAGTAAAAGGTGGGGGTGACGAGTGACTAGGGCTGAAAAGTTTGCAAATGCAAGCTTTTTTTGGATTTGCAGTGATTAAGCCAGTGCCGAAGCGAGGCTCTTGAACATGTAATAACCCCAACCGTAGTCGTTGGTTTGATTCCAATCGGGGTCGTAATGGTGGTTTTTTTGGATGAATCGTTCCGGGTGCGGCATCAATCCGAATGCTCGTCCGGTGGGGTCTTGCAGTCCAGCAATGGCGTGCGTGGAACCATTGAAGTTATCTGCATAGGTCAGCGCGACGTTGCCTTGTGAGAGGTAGGCATCCGCATCTCCAGGAAAGGTGACGAATCGGCCTTCCGCGTGGGCTACGGGAAGTTCGAAGGTTTCTGGCAAACCTTGTAAGTAGGGGCTACTGGTATTTTTTACCTGCAACTTCGTCCAGCGGCAGACGAACCGCTCGGAGGTGTTGTCGATGAGACTTCCTTTCGGTAAAATCCCAAGTTTGGTGAGGATTTGAAATCCATTGCAAATGCCAAAAGTGAAACCACCGCGGTCGTGATGCTCTTGAATGGCATTGCCAAGTTTTGATTCGGTGACGAGTTGGGCGAGTCGTCCTGACATCACATAGTCGCCGTAACTGAATCCCCCGCAGAGCATGACCAGTTGCGATTTTTTGATGTCAGCGGTGCTGGCGTTGGCGATTGGAATGATGTCGGTGGTAAAGCCGACCAGTTGTAATGCGCGAGCGGTTTCCGCATCGCAGTTCGTTCCGGGGTATTTGAGCAGTGTGGCGTGTGGCATGAGAAAATATGTCGATAAAAAATTGTCGCACGCCCTTGTAGAGCCAAACTGCCACGGCGGCAACCGTCGATTTCAGGAATTTTTGTTTTGGTGCGGCTGGATCGAATTTTTTTGACAATAAAATCCTCGGAGGCGGATGGTCCTATTGTTTTTTAGGCGCATTCATCTTCTCGATGCTGCGATTGAGACGATCAGCCACGTTTTGCGGCAAGGCATTGCTCCCCATCCATGCGATGGCGGCATTTTTATCTTCGCCTAACCAATGCTCAATGGTACGAGTATACATCTGATCGCGTTGTTCAACATTGGTAAGGCGACCGATATTTTGCACGGCGAGTTGTGGATCTTTTCCGAACGAATGCCAGACGAATTGCTCGACCACGCGATTGTTAACATCGCTGCCGTAGCGATCCATCAAGGCTGCTGCTGCTTGTGGATTTTGCATGGCTTCTGCGTTGACGAGTCCGCGCAAGGCATTCGAGCGGTCATTGCCAGTTGGTAAATTTTGGAAATAGCCCATTGCGGCATCTTTATCTTTCTTGGCCATTGCATAAATGGCATCATCGACACGTCTGTTGGTGGATTCGCTCGGATTGGCGATCAACCAATCGGCAGTGCCAAGCGGATCTTTTTCGATCGTGCGATCAGCAAGTCGCTCCATGGCGCCATTGCGCAAGGCTTCATCAGTGATGGAAGTTACCCATTGGCGAGCGGTATCGACCCCTTGCTTCAGGAAAACAGGAAGCAAACTATCGAGTGCATATCCGCGCTCTTGCGAACGAGGCATTTCAGCCATTAACGAAGAGGCAAGTTGTGGATCGTTTTGGGCAAGTCCTCTGATGACGCCTACCATGAATGGATTCGCGCCTTCACCTTTGAAATTATCTTTCGCCCACGCGATGGCTCCACTAGGATCAGTGCTAGCCCATGCGGCGAGAATGGTTTGTCGAGCAAAGGGGTTTTGCGTATTTTTCGTTGCGTAATCTAATGCCGCAAGCGGGTTGATTTTCGCCCACGCCGTTAGTAGCATGCCGTATTCCTCCATGTTTTCTTGGGACTGTCCGCTAGCGCGCATCTCTGCCACGACGCCTTCAAATTCGCTTTCACTGAGACCATCGATGAACTGAATCCATTGGCGTGTGCGGTCGAGCGGATCAGTAATGTCAGAAATTTCGGCCAAACGCAGCAATGGATCAACTTGGCCTTTGGTGTTATTGATGCCACCGCGTTCCGTGTTGGTGGAATTGGTGCGTCGTGCCTGAGAAGTAACTTCTGTGCCAGCACTCGATGAACCGCGGGCGCTAAGGCTTCCTTTTGACGGCAACTCATTGCTCGTTTGAGTCGTCGTTGATGAGCTTGCAGAATTGCGACCGATAATAAAGCTTATGGTGCCAAGAATTAACGCCAGTGAGATCGGAAGAATTTTTGCTTTCATAGTGTTGTGTGACGAATCAGATTTATGTAACGTGGGAGAATGAGGCTTCTTTCAATTCGTTAAAAATATCCTCAATCTAATCATACCACAAAACGATACTGAAATCAATAGTTGTCTAAAAAAGAATCTCAGATTTGCCTTTATGACAGAAGCGATGAACGCTACAATTCCGCCGCTTCCGTCCGCATATGGAAATCAATCTTATCATTATATTAGCCGTTATCGTGTTTTTGCTGCTCGTGATGTTACTCATGATGCTTAAGATCATGTCGCGTTTGCAAAACATAGAACGAAAAATTTCTACTGGAAATGTTACGGAAATGGACGATGTGCCGCGGGGTAAAGTAGTGGAGAAAAAATCCGATCATTCAGAATTCGAAGAGTTTTTAGCGCAAGATGGTCAGCGCAGAATGTTATCCAAGCGTGAGCAAGCCGCTGCGTTTCGTGAGTGGCGACGCCAACGCGGATTGACGTGGAAGGCAGATTGACTCAGTGCTTACGGCCGCCCGCTTGCTAACAGATTTTCCTTGAGTGACTTGGCACGTTGGAGAGCGTTCGATCCTAGGAATGTTGCGTGACCCATTTTGCGTCGTTCAATGGCGCGTTTTTTCCCATACAAATGGAGAGCCGCGGAAGGATCACTTAGCAGCATTGACCAATCAGGTGATTGATCGATGGCAGGCCACATGTCGCCTAACAAATTCAACATCACTGCTGGGCAGAGTAAGGCTGTTGAGCCAAGAGGTAGTCCGCATACCGCGCGCAGTTGTTGTTCAAACTGTGATGTTTCGCAGGCATCGATGGTGTGGTGGCCGGAGTTATGCGGGCGTGGTGCCATTTCGTTGACCAATAATGAATCATCGGGATTGAGAAAAAACTCGACCCCCATGATCCCGACGTATTGGAAAGCGTTCGCAATACGCGTCGCGATCTCGATGGCTCTTGACCTCACCGCATCAGCGATTGCTGCGGGTGCGATGGTCATATCTAACATGTGATGGCGGTGAAAATTTTCCACTGGATCAAAACAGCGAATTTCTCCATTTCCATTGCGGGCAATCATTACCGAGAGTTCTGTTTTGAATGAAATGAATCCCTCCAAAATTGCCCTTGGTGCTTGGAATTGTTGCCAAATATCTTCAGGGTTTTCGTTTCCTTGAATCTTTAATTGCCCCTTGCCATCGTAGCCAAAGGCAGATGTTTTCAAAACGCCTGGACCAGCCAGCGCACGCATCGCATGCTTCAGTTCTTCGGCATTGGTAACGATCCAAAATGGCGCACAGGGAATCTGTTGTTTGCGCAAAAATGTTTTTTCTTGTTCGCGATTTGCACAAGTGGCGATCGCGTCGGGCGAGGGATGCAATGGCACACCAGCGGCCACGGCCTCGAGCGTGCTGCGCGGGATGTTTTCAAATTCGGCAGTCGCCACATCGGCTTGGGAAACAAAATGCACGATCGCCTTTGGATCATCGAAGGGTTGCTCAATCACTTCGTCGCACAACGCCATGGCTGGTGCTTCCAGTCCACCCGTCCAAACGAGAGTGCGGTAGCCCATGCGCTTGGCTTCCATGCATAGCATCCGAGCGAGCTGTCCGCCGCCGAGAATACCTATGGTCGAACCAGGTGGAAAAATACTCATATTAGGATAGGGGTGGCAGCTCAGCATCCAGCACGGATTGGGTTTGCTTACTGCGGAAAGCATTCAATTTTTCCGCGATGACTTCGTCAGTAGTTGCTAGTTGCGCAATTGCGAAAAGTGCAGCATTGATCGCGCCCGCCTTGCCAATCGCAAAAGTGGCGGTGGGGATTCCTGCGGGCATTTGCACTATGGATAATAGTGAATCGATGCCCTTGAGAGTTTTGGATTCTACTGGCACACCAAGCACGGGCAGGGGAGTCATCGCCGCGCACATTCCAGGCAGATGAGCCGCGCCTCCGGCACCAGCGATGATGGCTTTCAGTCCGCGATCCTTTGCTGTATGGGCATAATCGTAGAGTTTTTGCGGTGTGCGATGGGCGCTGACCACCTGAGCTTCCCACGGCACACCAAAGTCTTCCAGTGTTTTCGCGGCATGCTCCAACGTTGGCCAGTCTGATGTGCTGCCCATGATTATACCTACGATTGCTGTTGTGCTCATGTGGGAAAGAGAGAGTAAATCACGAAATCAAGGAGCGATCAAGACAGAAACACAGGAAATTTCCGATTCTTTTTTGCCCAGTGTCATAAGTGACAGAATCTTTGACCGATTCCGACTTGCCAAGAGCGATAAATAACTTAGGCTGGACGCGATTTTTCATGACCCCTGCTCGTTGTTTCCGATTATTGCTGTTTCTTACCTTAGTAAGTTTGGCATGGTTATTTTGCGAGTCGGAAATGATTTTTCCTGCGTTATCGAAACGCTCAATTGATCAGCAGCAAGTTGCTTCCAATGAGAATGTAATTACCATAACCAAGAACGGCGATGCCCAGGTGAATGATGCATCATTGCCTGAAGATGAAGATTGGGAAATCATCAGCGCAGCCAATGGGCAGAAGATGATTTTAGCATTGGATGAGGCTGTCAGTCGTGACAATGATGGCAAGGAAACGGTCATCAAACTAGTGCCCGCGGCAACACGCGAAACACTGCCATCTCGTCTTTTACAGCTTGGCCCAGTGGATCGTATTTTTCCTGTCGCTTATCTAGCAGATCAAGAGCATACCATTTATTCTCGGCATATCGTGACCAAAGATTTGCGATTGCAAGTGGACTATGATGAGGCTGACCGACTGGCCACGCAGTTGCAGTTAGCAATCAAAGATAAACCAAGCTATGCTCCAGGGTGGGTGATTTTTTCTGCGGTCGATCCTTTCGCCGCACTCGGTGCCATGTCTGTTCTACGCGAGCAAAAAGGCAAAGCAACAGCGGACGTATTGCTAGCATCGCAAAAAAAACTCAAAGCCATGCCGAATGATCCACTCATTGCCGATCAATGGCATTTGAAAAATTCCACTACCTCAAGGACTCATGTGAATATAGAGTCAGCATGGAACTACGGTGGTTCCGGTGGGGTCAAGGGAGCTGGAATACGTATCGGTATTGTCGATGATGGTTTGCAAACGGCTCATCCTGATTTAGTTGCCAACGTGGACATCACGAATGATAAAGACTGGAACGGTGGTGATAGTGATCCTAATCCCGGAGTGGGTGATGATCATGGGACTTCTTGCGCGGGGAATGCGGCTGCGAAAGGAAATAATTCGTTAGGCGTTTCAGGCACTGCACCCGATGGCACCCTCGTTGGCATGCGTTTGATCTCTGCCGCCGCCACAGATGCGCAGGAGGCAGAGGCCATGGCTTACCTTCCTAATTTGATTCAGATTCTTTCCAATAGCTGGGGACCAAATGATACCGGTGCAATTGTCGAGGGTCCTCAACCGTTGACCTTAGCCGCATTGGAAACTGCTGCGACGAGTGGAAGAGGAGGCAAAGGAACAATCATCATGTGGGCCGGCGGTAATGGTGGTGATGTGGGTGATAATTCAAACTATGATGGCTATGCAAATTCGATCTACACGATTGCCATCGGCGCCTTGGATTCCAGTGGATCTAGATCTTATTACAGCGAACCAGGAAGTAATGTCGTGGTTTGCGCTCCATCAGATGGTGTTCTTGGTATTACTACAGTGGACCGCACAGGCTCCAATGGCTATAATACGAATTCTTCGGCTAGTGGAGGTGACTACGCAAACGATTTTGGCGGAACTTCATCAGCTACGCCTACCGCCGCTGGGGTCGTGGCTCTTTTGTTAGAGAAAAATTCCAACCTCGGCTGGCGTGATGTGCAGGAAATTTTAATTCGCTCAGCTTTTAAATGCAAACCCACTGATGCAGGCTGGGTCAACAATAGTGCGGGCTTCCATTTTAATCACGATTTCGGCGCGGGTCTTATCGACGCGAATGCCGCAGTCACAATGGCAGGCACATGGACAAATCTTCTGGCGCAAACTTCTACGATCTCCACGGAAGCGTCTTTAAGTGTGCCGATTCCAGAAAATAATGCTACCGGAATCACTCGCACCTTCAATTTGTCTGCTTCGAGTATTCGTGTCGAGCAGGTGACGGTTAAAGTTGATATCACTCACACATCACGTGGAAATTTAGAAATAAGTCTTACTTCCCCAAATGGCATGGTCAGCAAATTGACGGAAGTACATGCTGACACGAATAACAATTATGCGCAATGGACATTCAGTTCTGTTCGAAATTGGGGAGAGAGTTCAGCGGGCAATTGGACTCTAAAAATTGCAGACCGTAGCACGGCTGGAAATTCTAGTGGAGGAACGTTGAATTTTACTGAGTTGAAAGTCTTTGGTACTAGCACCGCGCTTGTCAATCCTGTTCCAGCGGTGCAAATTACCCAACCTAATCAGAACCAAGTATTTAGTCCGGGGTCATCTGTCGCGGTCAATGTTTCCGCTGGTGATCTAACTGCAACAGGATCAACGGGCGTTATTACTCAGGTGCAGTTGTTTGATCAAGGGCTGCTGGTCGGGACTGACACAACGGCACCTTACTCATTTTCCTTTTCCCCTACACTCGGTGCACATTTGTTAGAGGCAAAAGCCACCGATAGTCAGGGAGCCGTCGGAACCTCGGTCAGTGTTAATTTTTCCGTCGTGAATCAGGCCCCTGTCATCACAGCGGCGAGTCTCTCTGCTAGTGGTCAAGTATTTTCTGATGTGGCGCTCACGGTAAGCTCTGTCACTGCCGCTGATCCCGAGGGCGGTTCGCTCACCTATTCCTATCAATGGCAGTCTAGCATCAATCAAACGGACTTTATCGATGTTGCCTCAGCGACTCAGGCGACGTCACCCGTATTACCAGGAAGATTGCTGCGTTGCGTGGTGACTGCCTCCGATGGTATTGCCTCTAGCAATTCATTGACTACGGCATCAGTTAACATGCTGACCCGTCCCGTAACAACAGTGGCAGCGGGTGCGGGTTATTCTTATACGAGTGGCTTGGTACTCCGAGGAGTAAATACATCTGTGTCGCGCGCTGCGATGATCCATGAATTCAGTCAAGGAACTGGCACGGCGGAATGGGTAGAAATACTCACTCTGGACGCGGCGAGCTTTCGCAATTGGTCTCTCGCCGATAGCACTGCGTCCCGACTAACTTTTGCCAATACATCCGTGTGGGATAACATCCCGGTTGGAACTTTGATTGTCATTTATAATGGCGCATCAAAAGATACTTTACTCCCTGCGGATGATAACGACCCGAGTGACGGCAGGATGATTTTATCTTCCTCCAATACGACTTATTTTGCTGGTGTATCCCCGGCATGGGCATCACTAGCTAATACTGGCGATGCAGTAGTATTGCGCTCATCTACGAGCGCAGTGGTAAGCCAAGTTTGTTATGGCGATCAAAGTAGTTATCCGCCCAATATCGGCAATGTGAGTGGCGGCATGTCGGCATATTTCAGCGGTAGTGATGAGGCAGCTTCATCACTTGTGGCAAATTGGGTCATCACCTCGTCTACCGTTGCTAGATCGAATGGACCGCGCGTCGCCGCCAGTTTGCCGATTAGCTTTGGCGGAGATTGGACTACGTTGCCGACCGGATTCACGGGCAGTGGGATTGGCACTTATGCTTCTGACCTCGGTGGGGATACTGGCTTGAGTTCAGCAAAATTCGATACTTCAGGGGATTCACTAGTGATCCAGTTTTCTACACAAGCCGCTGCGCTAACCTATCAAATCAGAGGAAATCCTGGCTCGGGCACTGCGACGACGGGCACATTTCTGATCGAAGAATCTGCAAATGGTTCCACATACACGACGATGCGGACCATCTCCAATGCGAGCAATGGAGATACTGCCTATTCTAATACACCTGCGGCTTCGACGCGTTTCATTCGTTATACCTATTTAACGAAAATAGATGGCAATATTCAATTAGACAAACTGGCGATTACCGCTGCGGTGCCAAATGTGCTCAGTGTCGTCGTCAATCCAGCAACCATTTCTGAAGGCGCTGGTGCCTCAACTGCGACAGCAACAGTCACTGTTTCGGCGGCACCGGTGTCCAATCTCGTGGTCAACCTTAGCTCGTCCGATACCACAGAAGCGACTGTTCCTTCAACTGTCACCATACTAGCTGGGCAAACTTCTGCGACATTTTCCGTTACGGCGATTGATGATCTGGACGTGGATGGCACGCAGACGGTGGTCATCACTGCAGCATCCGTTGGTTACAGCAGTGGCACCTTTTCGTTGTCGGTGACCGATAATGATGGAGCGCTTACAGGGGTGACGCCGGGCGCCGCGAATACACCAGCAAATCAAACGTTAATTACTAGTTTACGCAATGGCTCAAACAGCTCTTCAGCACTATTTCGTATTGGTTCTGCGGCGCAAGTTCCCGCAGACCTTTCATTGAATACCACTACCGGAGTTCTTTCGGGCAATCTGGCAAACAGCAATCCGACAGGAAATTATCTGATCGTGATCGAACGCTACAATTCACTCAATGAAGTAGTCTCGCAATCGTTTACCTTGAATCTAACAAATTCGATCAACAATTATGCCAATTGGATTCTTGCTTACCCCCTCGCAACTCCATCCTCTGCAACCGCTGACGGTGATAGTGATGGTGTTACCAATGCGGTGGAAAATCTACTAGGTACTAGGCCTGATGTTTTTTCCGCTGGCCTAACGAAAATTGTGGCTTCAACGGGGATCTTGGTTTTTGAACATAGTCAATCGAATAGTCCCGCAACTGATCTGCAGTCAGCATACGAATGGTCAATCGATCTGCAGCATTGGAATGAAAATGGTGCGAGCTTTGGGGGAACACTGGTGAGTTTTAGTGCTGCCACGCTTGTTGATCTTGCTGCACCAGCGAATGATCAGATTCGCGTTACGGCAACAGCTACGGGAGTAGTTCCAAGTAGATTGTTTGCCCGTTTGCGCGTGACGCAAACGGGGCAATGAGCAAGCTTCTTAGTGTTTCATGTTAGCCATGTATTTCTCAGGGCTGGCGTGGAATTTTTTCACACATGGTTTGCAGCAGAATTTGATTTCTTGACCATTGTATGCCTCGGTGACGGGGGTGCCCATCGATCCGAGTTTGTTGCCGCTGACGATGCATGTCTGCGCCGTGTAGGGCTTGACGCCCTTTGCGGTGGGAGTGCTAGTCATGTCTGGATTAGTGCACGAACTGAAAAGTCCTGCTGCCGTCACGATGATGATAGTAATGTATTTTTTCATATCTTATTTTTATTTTATGTTCTGTTTAGATTCTTTGTGAAAAGTTGGTTTAAAAATGAAATCCTATGCCTACGCCCCAGCCGTGGTTGGAGTCGTAGCCGCCGCTGAGTCCGTAGTTTTTATTAAGCGTATATTCCATGTTGGCACCGTATTCCCAGAGGTCTGAAGTGTCATGCTGCACGCGGGTCATGAGACTCAGGCGGGAACTGATTTGAAAGGATTTACTGAGCGCTATTCTGCCGTCTAGTTCGTCGTTAAAGCTAATCTCGCTCTTAATCAAGTAAGGTAAACGATAGCGCACTCCTACGAAAAAATGATTCTCCTCGGAATCATGCAGGGAAAATCGATAACCTGCGAGCGATGAAATGTTGGGATTGAAGTAGTGCGACCATACAAATTGATTTTCCTCACTGTGATCATCGTCTTCCACCATCCCATGTTCCCAGTCGAGGTTGAGATTTTCTCTGCCCCACATCAGTGATGCCATGCCCATGGTCATATTGGTTTGCGCCACGCCATCGATCATCCAATACCAAGGTTCGCGAGCGGACGGGCCTAAGTTTGGCTGATGATCGGCACCGTGGTCGTCGTAGCTGATCACACGTGCCATGCCGGCATCCATGTGGTAAAGTAAATGGCAGTGGAAGATCCAATCGCCGTGTTCGTTGGCGAGAAATTCAATGGTGCGCGAACCCATAGGTGGTAGATCGACTGTGTGTTTCAGCGGTGAATAGTCGCCCGCTTCATTGATCATCCGGAAAAAATGCCCGTGCAAATGAATCGGGTGGTGCATCATCGAATCATTGACCAAATTGATCCGCAATACTTCGCCGCGTTTGACGGAAATAGTGCTTTCTTCGTAAAGTGTTTTATTGTTAAACGACCAACGATATCGCTCCATATCGCCGGTGAGATGAAGGTCGATGCTGCGCGAACTAGTCGCATTTTTATATGTAGTTTTTTTCAGGGCCCGCAAGAATTTGTAGGGGGATGAATGCGGGTGCAGCGGGTCGTCGTCGATATCGAGCGCCTGGTTGAGCATGTTGTCCATATTATAGTAATTAGGACGGCTAAGATCTTTCGCTTGATGCAATAAACCATTTCCGAGAATGAGTGAAGCGTGCCCTGATATATCCTGCGCGGTGGAGCGGATTTCAAACGCCCCATTGGCAGGCATGGTGACAACGATGTCGTACGTTTCCCCCATGCCTAACAATAATTGTTCGGTCTTTAATGGTTGCACGTCATTGCTGTCTGCCGCGATGATCGTCATGTTAGGAAATGCAGAGTTAATGTAAAAATAACTCGATGCGCCAGCATTGATGATCCTGAGACGAATGCGTTCGTTTGCTTTGGCTGGAAGATATTGTGTGCTGAGTCCATTAATGAAAAATGCATCATAGGCAATATCGGAAACATCCATGGGCAATAGTCGGGATTTTTCCCGTTGCCAGTAATCGCGGAGAGATCCTTGTTTGATGGCTCCTGCGATCGATTGCATGGTGCCTTTCCGGATGGAATAATAATTGCTGCTGCGCATCAGTGTGCGCATGATTGCTTTTGGGTCTTCATGAGTGAATTCTGATAGAACCATCACGTAATCGCGATCATACGCTGCGGTGTTAGATTTTTTTGGATGCACTATGATGCCCCCATACAATCCGCGTTGCTCTTGTAATCCAAAATGCGAATGATACCAAAATGTGCCTGAGTGGGTCAGCGGGAATTCGTAAGTAAATAATTCCCCTGGCGCGATGGGGAGAGTATTCAGATAGGGCACTCCATCCTGGTTATTTGGCAATAGTAGTCCGTGCCAGTGTAGGGAAGTGGCTTCTTTTTTTAGCGAATTCGTCACGTGAATGCGAGCTACATCACCTTCGGTGAATTCTAGTGTTGGCGCAGGAATGCTATCATTGATGGCCAAACCAGTGCTGGTTTTGTTACCAAGCGTAATTGTCTTTTCTGCCACCGTGAGATGGTATTCAACGATACGAGCGTGGAGAAAAATCGAAAAAAGGAAAAAAATGAATAAATAACGATGCATAAAAAATTGTGGTGGATGAATCTCTGCGTTTTTTCGGCGCAAAAAAATCAATTTCTAGAGACCCGCAGGAGTTACTGCGTTGGCGCACTTCATCAAATCACATAGACGCAAATCACCTGATGCAGTCGTCGCAAGGGTGGATGTGCTTGCCACGCTGTATCGATGGCATTGTGTGCTGTACTTTCGTTAGAAAAAATAGCCATGCCATGGTCTGCAATCGTCACCAAGGGAACCGACGGTGTGAACGGCAGAAACTCATCCGCAGACACGGGAGCGGGCGAAGGTTTCTCGATTCGACAACCGCAGGAATCTTGCTCATTTTTAGTTGTCTTTTTATGCTAAGAGCAACAACAACATTCTTCGGTGCCGCATGTTGTAGGGGAAGCTTGGGGAAATCCACAAGCCGCGGAACTGGCGATCATGATCACCAGAAACAAACTCAGGGACTGACGGAACTTTTTCACAGTTATTAAGCGAATCTAGACGGGGATTATGTTTTCACAATGGGAAAATTTTCCAAACGGGTGAATTATTTACATGCGGCAATTTTTCGGTTGAAAAGATTGCAGATCAATGAATGATCTGTCTGGAGATGACACAATGGTATTACGGCAGTGAGGGGCAACAGAATGGCCCAGTGGCAGATCACGAACTTCATTCTTTGATCGCTCAAGGAGTGATCATTGATAGCACTCTCGTATGGCGTGAGGGAATGGTGACGTGGCAAGCAAAGGCCACTGTGCCAGAACTGCAAGCGGGTGCTTCATCGCTGAACATGGCGAATTCTTATTATCCTGCCATGGCCAATATGGCTCCCAACTCAGGCCTCGCGATCGCCAGCATGGTTTGTGGGATTGTGAGCATACTATTTTGTTATGTGCACGCTATTGTGGCCATACCTGCGGTGATTTGTGGTCACATGGCATTGAAACGCATCAATGATTCCCCCGTTCCGATGGCTGGGCGCGGCATGGCTATTGCGGGATTAGTGACTGGTTATATCGCGCTATTTTTTCAAATATGCTGGATCGGGTTTTTCATTTATGCATTTAACCAAGCTTCCTCGCATAGTTCATCAACTTTTGGTCCTTAACTTATAATCTAGCTTATCATGAATTGGTTTTATGCAAAAAATGGCAGTCAACAGGGTCCTGTTGCAACGGAGGCACTCAAAGCAATGCTTGCTAGCGGTGAAATTTCACCGAGCGATTTGATTTGGCGTGATGGAATGAGTGATTGGACTCCTGCGGGGCGTGTAGCGGAGATTGCTTCGGTCGCGGCGAGTCCTTCAGTGGAAGCGGCACCCTATAACTCACCAGCACCAGCGTCTTACTCGGCGCCAACTTCATACGCGGCTACTTCCTCGTATTCGCTAGGCCAATTACCGCCTCCTGCTGGATTAGCGATTGCGTCGATGTGCTGCGGTATTGCTTCGATTGTCATTTGTTGCATGCCTTATTTCTCTATTTTTGCTGCGATAGCGGCTGTAGTAATGGGTCACATTTCACAGAAAAAAATTAAAGCAAATCTTGCAGGTGGATCTGGTATGAAAACTGCCGGTCTTGTCACCGGATACATCGGTCTTGTTCTTGCCGTTTTCATGCTTGGAGCCATGGTATTTGCTCAAGTTAATCCAGACTTTGCAAAAAAAATGGAAGAGATACAAAATATGCAAAAGCAAAAAATCGAAAGTCAGCAGCGCTAATTTTTCATGGATCTGGTCGCTCGCAAGCCATGGACGCTGCTCAGTGCTCTATTGCTTGGAGCTTCGATAGTCGTCTGGATTCTTAAAAGACGATTGATGAATCTGATGCCTCCGTGTTATTTTCATCGTTACACTTCTCTGCATTGCCCTGGCTGTGGTGGACGCCGCTGCGTTACGGCGGTTGGTGAAGGTCGCTTTCTCGATGCTCTTCACATGAATGCCTTGGTCGTTTTATTGGTGGCCTCAGCGGTCTTTCTATTAGTTCGTCAAGTCTGGCGTGAATGGCGATTTGGCAATGGCGGTATGATTGATGTTTCGCCTCGAGGCGGTTGGTTGATTGCTTGGGGAATCATTGCATTTTGGGTATTGCGGAATGTTCCGACTTGGCCGTTCACGTTGATGGCTCCTTATTGATGGGGGAATGCCGCCGAATGAATTTTTTGACATATAGCGATTTTTTTGCATTCATCCCTTGCATGAGACGGCAAGCACGGTTAGGGAGAGCGTGTGAAAAACATTTTCTTTCTCATCATTCCTAGCTGCATTTTGGTTTGCTCGTGCAAACCAAAAAAAGAAGAAATGGCTTCTACTGAGACACGTAGCATGACCACTGAGGACCGCGAAGTGAAACTTTCGGCCACCAGCGCGGAACGATTTCCCGCTCCTAGTGCAACTCCCGGAGGCATGGGCACGCCCCCTGCTGTCGCGCTGAAATTGACCGATGAAGCACCCGCAACATGGGAAAAACTGCCGGCAACAGAATTTCGTCTGATCAACTATCGTTTTGGTGCGAGCGGTGCAGGGGAGTGTTACATTTCGCAATCGATGGGCACTGTTCTCGACAACGCCAATCGCTGGCTGAAGCAGTTTTCTCAGTCTTCGATCGATCAAGCAGTTCTAGAAAAGCTCCCCCGCGTGTCGTTCCTCGGCGTCGATGCTTTTTGGATCGAAACACAGGGATCATTCGCTGGCGGCATGGGCAAAGCACCTGCGGACGGTTATGCCCTCGCAGGAGTCGTCGCGTCGATCGATGGTCAAATCTTCACCGTAAAAATGGTCGGACCAGCTGCAGAAGTCGCGAAGGAAAAGGAAGTTTTGCCAGCCTACCTGAAAACTGTAAGGAAAAGTGACTAATTTTTCTTTTTCACCACGTATTAATTCGTTTTATCACTGAGCATGGAAGCTACATCACCCACTAATAAAAACAATCGATCGTTTGGAACGAACGTTTTCAACTTTTTTTCTAGCTTCACGCTTGCTACGGTACTGCTGTTAATTTTGCTTTTACAGACTTGGCTTGCAACTCTAGAGCAAGTCGATCACGGGCTTTACGATACCTTGCGAAAGTATTTCGATCCTTCGCAATTATTCATTCTCGGAGAGTTAAAATTGCCCGATTTCATGGGCGAAAAAACGCTTATCATCCCGATGCCTGGTGGCTACTGGGTGTTAGGTCTGTTGTTTATCAATTTATTTTTAGGTGGAATCATTCGCGCTCGCAAAGGATGGAAAAAAATTGGCAATTTCATTTCCCATTGTGGCATTCTATTGATGATTGTCAGTGCTGCGGTCACCGAATGGCAAGAGCAACGCGGAACAATGGATTTTTTTGAAGGAGAGACCAGCAATGTGGCGCGCGATTACCATGAATATGTTGTCGAGATTACGGAATATACGAATGGCAAAGCTGATCGAGTTCACGTGATCCGCGGCAACTATCTCAGCGACCTCGCTGGGGATCCTGATTTTGTGAGAACTGTGCGTTTGCCTGAGTTGCCGTTCGATATGCAATTTACTCGCTATGCGATCAATAGTCGTGTGATGTCCACCAGCGAAATGCCGCCACCGCCTGGGATTCCCGTGGTTGATAACTATTTCGTTTTTGAGCGACCCGGTGAAAAAGAGGCCGAGACCAATATCGCGTCTTGTTATGCAAAGGTTTTGCCCAAATCAGGAGTTCCCGGTCCGGCGTTTATCCTGAGTGGAGATGCTGTGGAGCCCTATACGGAAAAAGTCGCAGAGCGCACTTTTGCGATTCACATGAGAAAGTTTTTGTGGGTGATGCCGTTCTCGGTCCGGTTGGATAAAGCGACGGCGGAATACTATCCGAATACCGCAAAACCCAAACGTTTCGAAAGTCGTGTCACTCGTATCGAAAATGGTAGTGAGGCGATTGTAGAAATTAAAATGAACGAGCCGATGCGTTACGAGGGGCTTACCTTTTATCAACGCATGATGGGCGGAGGCATGCCGGGTGGTGCTGCGATGCGTGCTTCTTCACAGCTAGAAGTGGTGCGCAACCCCGCTGATCAGTGGCCCAAGTACGCGCTCTACATTGTTACTCTAGGGTTGTTTGTTCAGTTTGTGCTGAAATTCGTCATCTACCTGATCCGCAACTCTCAACCGAAATCATAATATGGCTGAAATTCGCTCCATGCTCTGGGCCCGTGTGCTCGCTTTATTCATTATCGTTGTAGGATTGCTCGGCACCTTTGCGATGATGGTTCGTGATATGTCGCCCAAGGGCGAAGCGATCAAGATTGCTGGTTATCAACCGTGGTCAAAAGAAACGCTGGCGATTGCAGAAAAAATCCCTGTGCAAGAAGGTGGACGCGTGAAACCACTTTCTTCACAAGCCGCTTTCTCGATGCTGCGGATGCGCGGTGACCGCACCATTAAAGTGCAAAACGATGAAGGAAAAACCATTTCCATCAAACCTACTGCGTGGATGATGGATTGTCTATTCCGTCCGAATTATGCAGTAGAAATGCCCACCTTCCGTGTCGATAACGGCATGGCAATTCAGGCGATTGGCATGGAAATGAAAGACCAGCGCGATCGCTATTCCTATAAGCAGCTCGAAGACTCGATCCCGAAACTTTTTGAACTCGCTCAAGCGTATGAAAAAATGGATGAGAAAAAACGCGATGCCGTGCAAAAGCAGGTGATCGATTTGGCTTACAATGTGCGCAATTACCAAACACTCATTGGCTATCTTAGTTTTGCACGGTCTGGCATAGAAATGAAAGCGGCGAATCAAGATGGTTCTTCCAGATATACCACGATCAGTGCCGTCATGGTGATGGCTCCTGATATTTTGGCTATGGCGCGCGAGGCAGAAGCGGCAGGAAAAGAGATTCCCCCGAATCTAACCGATTTGCTCAATCAAGTGCTCGATGGGGCCAATTTTGCAAAGTATGGGTTAGTGATGTTGCCTCCTCTCGAATCAACAACTACCGAGTGGCGTAGCGCGGGTGATCGCATCATGGATGTGATGACTTCCAAAGTGAAAGATCCGACCGCAGCTATTGAAGATATTAAAATGTTAGAAGTTGCGGCAGCAAGTGTATCTGCCGGAGAATCACAATTCCGTGATGATCTAACGAAAATGGTAAAACATTTCGCTGATCGTGCTGAGCAACGTGGTGAATATCGCTCCATCGCGGCGGAAGCTAGTTACAACAATCGCCAGTATCCGCTAAATGCGATGATCTTTTTCTTGATCGGCGTGCTTTGCTCATTAGCCATGTGGTTCACCGTTGTGATGGATCTAACCATTTTACGAAAACTTTGCTATGGAGCGACTATCATTTTCACCTCGCTAGGTTTACTGACCATGCTTGCTGCGATTTCTTTGCGCGTTTATATCATGTGGCGACCGCCGGTCGGAAATCTTTATGATACCATCATTTTCATCTGCACGTTGATGGTAGCGATTTTGCTTTTGTTAGAAAAATTCACCAAGCAATCGATTGCGGCCACTCTGGCGCCGCTGGCTGGTTTGGGATTGATTTTGTTAGCACGCAGCTATGAATTGGGCGACGCGAAAGATCACATGGATCCTTTGGTGGCCGTGCTGAAATCGAATTATTGGTTGACCACGCATGTGATCGTCGTCACTTCTGGTTATGCCGTCGGCTTGCTAACTGCATTTTTATCGATCAGTTACGTTTTGCTGCGCGGCTTAGGATTTGGCGGGAATTTGAAAAAAACTCTCAAGCTAATCACCACTGCAGCGTATGGTTGTCTATGCCTAACATTATTCCTCTCACTTGTTGGCACCGTGCTCGGAGGTATCTGGGCAAATGATTCATGGGGGCGTTTCTGGGGATGGGATCCGAAGGAAAATGGTGCTCTCATGATTGTATTGTGGTCGTTGATTCTGCTTCATGCTCGATTGGGTGGTTTGATTCGCGACTGGGGATTCCACCTCGCATCGATGTTCATGGCTTGCATCGTCTCTTTCTCATGGTGGCATGTGAATTTCCTTGGCGTTGGACTTCACAATTACGGATTCACTTCTGGAAAAGGTGCCATTTGGATTTTTTACGCACTCATTTTATTGCTGATTCTCTTTGGTGTTGCGATGTGGATAGCCGAGCAGTTCTCCGCAAAAGATGAAACGCAAGCGAGCAGCGATACGACAAGCGAACCTGCAGAAATGCTCTATTAAGATCATATCATGGCTGACTCAGTGAGGAAATTTTCTTGGGTGAAACTGATCATCGTTGCCATCCCTGTTTGGCTTCTCGTCTCTGGTGGCGTAGGACTTTGGTTGCATTTTCGTGCAGCTGATCAAAAAGAGCGCGACAATCGGCTCGCCTATCAAAAGCAAATCAATGCAGTGAGTGTGATTGATGACTTTAATAAAATCACCGATGTGATTGGTGCTCGCCATGTAGAATCGGAACAAGGTCGCGCTGGTTTGACACGCATGGCGGCTATGATTGAGGGTTCGCTCGGGCCTAGCAATATGGGCTTTCAGGTAATCAAACATCAAGGCCCGTTGTTGGATGAAGTGAGTTTCCCGTTGATCGAAGTCGCCGTGATGCCAAAAATTTCGACCACTTCATTGTGGGTTGTCGTTCCCTACGATGCTCCCGCCACTGAATCGCGTGGATCTGCCGCCGCGTCATCTCTCGCGGTTTCATTTGCTGTGGCTCAGGCTCTTGTTGCGAAAGAATTGCCTACCAACATTCATTTTCTTTTTGTGCCACATGCTTTTGCTGACGAAGAGCTTCGTATGAGTCTGATTGGTAAGATCAAACAAATCATCGACAAAAAAAGTGGCTGTTCCCAAGTGTTAGTCATCGGTTCTCAATTGCATCCAGGCGAATTATTTGTCTCATCGCGCGATGCCTCAGTGCCACTGATGAAAAAAGCCTCCGACTTGATCCATGATCTCGGAGCTGAAGCGATTTGCATGCAAGACGATGGCGAACTCTCGGTGCTTCTTTTCGAAGCCGGCTTGCCCAGTTCATTGTTACTAACACAATCTTCCGAGGAAATGTCGGCTGAATTAATCGACAGCATCAAGCCACAAGCGCAGATGTTAGGCGATCATGCCGCGCAAGTTTTGGCGGTGATTTTGCGACTCGCAGAAAAATAAAGTGAAAATCGAAAAAATTCGCTTGCATGCCGTGGGTGCTTTCCTTTATCACTCCGCGCCCTCACGAGGGCAACATTGATTACCATCATCAATGTGACAAAAATGAAATGGGGTTTTAGCTCAGTTGGTAGAGCACTTGCATGGCATGCAAGGGGTCAGCGGTTCGAATCCGCTAAGCTCCACCATTTCATTTTCTCATTCTTTTATAAGGATTTGCGGCTTGCAGTGCTTTCTGCGGATCCACTTTTTCACGATCACGGCATAAAAGCCCCGCAATCAGAATACCTCTTTACCTTCAAAAATGGGCGGCAGAGTAACTTTTTTTCAAAAATATGAAGTTTTTGCTTGCCTAGTTTCATGGAAAGGCTAAATTCCGCGCCCGAAGTTATGGCAAAGAAAAGCTGGATCGCACGAAATAAACGCAAGCAAGCAACAGTCGCAAAGTATGCAGACTTACGCTTGAAATTGAAAAAAGAAAAAGACTATATCGGTCTCACTATGCTTCCTCGTGATGCTAGTCCGACCCGTGTGGTAAACCGTTGCGAGTTCAGTGGTCGCCGTCGCGCATTCTTGCGTCGCTTCCGCCTCTCGCGTATCAGCTTCCGTGAAATGGCATCTGCTGGATTGATCCCAGGTGTCACGAAATCTAGCTGGTAATCAGGCACGGTCTGTGCTTGACTTGACGCGGTGCGGATATTTCCCGCTTCCGCGTCTTTCTTATGCCAATCTACGAATACATTTCTCAAAGTCCCGAAGACCAGCATCAGTCATGCCGCATCTGCGCGAAGGGATTTGAGTTACGTCGCCCCATCGATCGAGCCCCTCTCCTTGTTTGCCCACTTTGCAAACACCCTGTGAAAAAAGTCATTTCACGGATCAATACCCCCACGATTACCAAGCCGCTATCGATATCCGATGCGAAAAAAGCTGGTTTTACCGTGATGGAAAAACGCGATGAGGGAGTTTACGAAAAACTATAGTATGAATGCTTCCTTTTGTTTCATCATTGCCAACGCGCCCACGGAATATCCTCCGCTGTGGCAAATTGTGCTTTATCTTGCTGGAATGCTTTTTTTCCTGTTGCTCAATGCTTTTTTCGTAGCTGCAGAGTTTTCCATTGTCAAAGTCCGGCCTAGCCAAATTGAAGGAGTCGCTAAATCCAAACCACGGCGCGCGCAAGCGACGCGTGAAATCATCGATAATCTCGATCCTTATTTATCGGCTTGTCAATTGGGTATAACGATTGCTTCTCTGGCACTTGGCTTTCTTGGCGAACCTTTGGTGGAAAGCATCGTTGGTCCTTCGCTGTCCAAAGTTTTTCCTCATTTGGTGAATACCAAGTTTGTCGGTTTGGATATCATCTCTGCGATTTCTTTTGGTATTGCGATTATGTCATTTACCGCGCTGCATGTGATCCTTGGCGAGTTGATGCCGAAGTCGATTGCGATCCGTAAATCATTGGCGACTTCGTTGCAACTGTCTCGCACGCTGCAAGCATTTGCCTCGATCTTCTCGATCCCGATTCGGTGGATGAATGGCACAGCAAATTGGTTGTTAAAAAATCTGCTACGCATCGAGCCTGCTGAGGAACATGCTCACGCGCATAGTGCGGAAGAATTGGCCTATTTGGTGGCCGAGAGCGAGCGCAATCAAAAGGTCACAGAAACCGAGCGAGAGATCTTAGTCAATGCGTTAGAGCTGAATGAAATTTGGGTGCGCGATGTGATGACGCACCGTGGTGACGTGGTGTATCTCGATGCCGATCAACCATTTGCAAAAACGTTAGAAATTGCACAGAAATCCAAGCATACCCGTTTTCCGCTGGTGCGTAATCACCTCGATAATACTCTTGGTTTGATCCACATCAAAGATATCCTTAAGCTAATCAGCGAGCCTGACCCAGATCTGATGAGGATAAAAAGGGAAATGAAAGTGGTTCCTGAAACGATGCCGCTCGATGTGTTGTTAAAATTTTTCCTTAAAGAAAAAGCACACGTTGCCTTAGTGGCGGATGAATTTGGTCATATTGGCGGTGTGGTGTTTTTGGATAACGTGATCGAAGAATTGGTCGGAGATATTCAGGATGAATTCGATAATGAAAAATCTGACTTTCATCGTATCAACGAAAATGAATTTGTCATCGAGGGCACAACTACCCTGAACGATTTGGCAGATTTTGAAGAAGAACTCACGATCGATAGTGGGGAAGTCACCACAGTAGGTGGCTACATCACTCAATTGTTAGGGCGTTTTCCTGAGCTGGGTGAAACCATCGAATTCCTCGGCTATGAAGCACGCGTGACGAGTGTGGACGATCGTTTGGTTGGACAGATTCATTTCCGCAAATTGATAAAATCCGATCCAGAAAAGGGTGAGGAAACAACGAATGCTGAAGCTTGATTGTTTCGTCGATTAGTCGGTATTTTTTGACCACCGAGTGAGAATGAACATTTTTTTCATGTCGCGCATTTCAGTGGTTGTATTTTTTTTGCACAACCGATAAGCTATCCCCGATGAACGATGCATGGTATGTGTTAAGTGAAGAGCAGCAGTTGGGTCCGTATACCGGAGAGCAACTTGTAGAGTTTGCACAAGAAGGACGTATAATTGCAGAAACAATGGTCTGGGCCGATGGTATGGCTGAATGGGTAACTGCCTCGCAGGTCGAAGGACTCATTCCGCAGCCTGTAGCGGTGGCAACGACCAAACCTGTGCTTGCTACTTCCAATTGGGCTCCACCAGGTGCGCGTGCTGCTACTAATCTAGGTGCACGTGTTGCAACTTCTGCCTCGCCGTATCAAGCACCTGTGTCGGGATATAGTCCAGTGCAGGCCGTAGCTGCAGGCGGTTCTTATCCATTTTTTCCTATCAAAGCAGCAAGTTTTGGATTGTGGATGTGGTCAATTATCGGGATGATTTTAGCCATAGTGTTTTTAATGATCTCTGTGGTGGGAATGGTTTCTAATAGTGAGAGTAAAGCAGATCAATCTACGATGATGACTTTTGGAATCATTGGTACGGTAATGTATCTAGTGCTTTTTGTCTGTTCCATTATTTCGATGATCTATTTTTATATACTACTTTATCGTTCGTGGGATTGTTTGCGTTGTGGCAATCCACGCACGACTCCTGGCCAGGCGATCGGCATGTTATTTATTCCACTATACAACATTTATTGGTTATTTGTCGCGATTAACGGATTGCCGCAGGATTGGAATCGAGTCATGGCCAGCCATGATGATTTAAAAGCCGCTCCACGCATGAGTGAAGGGGTGTTTTTAACATTCTGCATCTGCTCATTGATCTTTCCTCCTGTGGCTATGATTATGATGTTCATGATGGTGTCGCAAATGTGCAAAGGAATCAATTTCTTCGCCTATCGTCGCAATCAGACTGCCAATGCTACCACTGGCGTGGGCCCATCTACCTTAGGCGGAATCAAATTCAAATAAGGCTGAGATTTCTCAGAATCTAACTATTCATCAGCCAACTGATGTGGGGGGTATAGAGGTGAGGCTCTAACAAAAATGAATCGTGGCCTTTATCGGAGTGCACAGTGATTTGGGTCACGTCGATGTCTGCGCGTTCTAGGTGTAGTGTAAGATCTGCTTGCTCTTCGGGGTAAAAACAGAAATCGCTGTCGATGGAAAAAACCAGCCAGCGCTGTCCAGCGGTGGCAGCTCCTTCTAACAAATCTCGTGGACTATCAGCACCTGCTTCCTCGACTGCATTGTAGCGCGACCATAGATCAATGATCCGCAAGTAGGTATTGGCATCAAAGCGACGGACGAATTTTTTCCCCTGATGAAGCATGTAGGATTGGAATTGATCGCGGACTTTATACCAAGAAAGGGTGTCGCTGTCTTGGATGATGTCTTGTCGGGCGCGTCGTTCGATCGCATCGAGGTGCACGAATGTTTTGTGTGAAATCATCCGCGCTAGAGCAAGGCCGTAGATCGGTGGTTGACCTGCGTAGTAGTCGCCTCCATTAAAATTAGGATCGTTTTCGATGGCGAGAATTTGCTCAAATAGGATCAAGCGATTGAGCACTGTTGTCTTAAAACCGGCAGCGATGGATGCCACACGTTTTACGCGGGTGGGATAAGTCGTGGCGAAGGTCAAGGCAAGTAAGCCGCCAACCGAGGGGCCGACGATAGCGTGAAGAATATCAATTCCAAGATGGTCTAACAGAATAGTCGATGCTTTAACCTGATCCGCTGCGGTGACGTGAGGAAAAGTAGAGCCCCAAGGTTTTCCCGTTGCGGGATTGACGGATGATGGTCCCGTGGTGCCGTAGCAACCGCCAAGGTAGTTAGCGGAAATGATGCAAAATCGGTCGGTATCTAACGCTTTCCCTGGGCCGATCATATCTTCCCACCAGCCATCGTGCATTTCTGGTTGCCATAGTTCTCCCACACCTTGAATTTCTGGATTGTGACCAGCTGCATGATGAGAGCCAGATAACGCGTGATAGAGTAGAATTGCGTTCGTTTTATTCTCATTCAGTTCCCCCCATGTTTCATAGGCGATGCGTAACGACGGCAAAGAATCACCGCAGCGCAGCGAAAATGGCTGCGAAGAATCGCAAAAGAGAGTGGCAACTGACTGGGGCACAAGGGAAAGATGGTTAGGGCGGACGTTGTAGGGCGTTTTGTGGAGATAATCAAATATAAAACATCGAGTCACCCTGTGTGGTGGCAAGCTGCTCTAATGTAATAAAATGAAGGTTTTTTTGAAAATCTTCCGCGAGAGATTTCCATGCTTGCGCTACTCCTGGTCCGGAATCGCCTTCCGAACTGACCGAGAAAACGAGTAAAGCAGGGTCGATGGCGTCGACAATTTCCTTTAAGGTAATTGCGGACGGCTCTTTGGCCAGATGGTAGCCGCCTTCTTTGCCGCGTTTGCTATCGACCAAGCCGGCACGGCGCAGGTCATTGAGAATTTGCACTAAAAAGTTCGCAGACACTGCTTCTCGTTGTGCAAGTTCATCAAGTCGTGTTATACTCTTCTTGTCGTGTCGCTTCGCGAGCTGTGAAAGCGCTCGACACGCATATTCAAGCTTTTGGGAAATCCGCATAGAAAAAATGAAACATAATAACGAAGAAAGTGCTAGCGCAAAGGTGAACCAAACTGAAAACGTTCAAGCGCAGGCGAAAGAAACCCGGTTCTGCGGTGGGCGGGATGTGGATATGGCTTTGCTGTGGCAGCAAATTCGTAGTTCTGCAGAAGCCATTGCTGCGCGTGAACCGCAGATGGCGAAATTACTCGATGATGTGATTCTGCAGCGTCAGTGTCTAGGCTCTGCGCTGGGAACACGCTTAGCGCGTAAGTTGGCGCGTGAGGATATGTCCCGCGAAGAGCTTGCACCGCTTCTTATTGGTCTATTTCGCGATCATCCAGGTCTCACGTGCAGTGCCGCGAAGGATTTGTTAGCCATCCATGAGCGCGACCCTGCGTGTGAATCTCCTTTGCAGCCGTTGCTTTTTTTCAAAGGATTTTTAGCGATCAGTACCTATCGGGTATCGCATTACTTATGGAATCATGATCGACGCGATTTAGCGTTGTATTTTCAGAGTCTCGCCAGTGAGGTTTTTGCCGTTGATATCCATCCTGCTGCAAAAATTGGCTGCGGAATATTGTTAGATCATGCTACTAGCTTTGTAGTAGGTGAGACAGCGATCATTGAAGATGACGTTTCAATTTTGCACGAGGTTACTCTTGGCGGCACAGGTAAGGAATCGGGTGATCGTCATCCGATCGTGCGTTCTGGCGTGTTGATAGGAGCTGGCGCGAAAATTCTAGGACGCGTCGAGATTGGCACTTGTGCCAAAATTGGTGCTGGTAGCGTGGTGCTCAATGATGTGCCAGCGCACAAAACGGTAGCAGGTGTGCCTGCCGTGGTAGTCGGTGAGGCAAGGGAGGATGCCCCAGCGCTTGATATGGATCAGCGGATCTGAGAGGATCGCCGATGGTCAGATCAAGAAGGAGAGCCGTTTTGAATAATGTCGTAAAAGCTCTGTGCATCGAGTGATGCACCGCCGATCAGTGCGCCATCAATATCGGGACAAGCCATCAGTTCAGCCGCATTGTTAGGCTTTACGCTGCCACCGTACTGGATACGAAGTTTTCCAGAAACTTCAGCACCGTAAAGATCGGTGATCACGCTGCGGACAAAGGCATGTGCCTCTTGCGCTTGCTCTGCTGAGGCGGTAACTCCAGTGCCGATCGCCCAAACGGGCTCGTATGCGATTACGCTATCTTCCAAATCGTGGGCAGTTATACCTTCTAGCCCTTCGGTGATTTGAGAACGCAAAATCGATTCGAGTTTGCCTGCATTCCGCTCTTCCAGTGTTTCGCCGATACAGAAAATCAGTTTCAAGCCAACTTGGCGTGCCTTGATCATTTTGGCGTTGATGATGGCATTGGTTTCACCAAAAATTGAACGTCGCTCACTATGACCGATGATCACATGGCGCACAAGAATCTCGCGCAGCATTTTAACGCTGATTTCACCAGTGTAGGCTCCATCATCAAATTGCGAACAATTTTGCGCGGCAACTTCGATTCCTCGACCATCACGCAGTGCTTCTGTCAGGACTGCTAGGGAGATAAAAGGTGCTGCGATCACAATATCACTGGTTTGACGACCGGTGAGTTTGTTGAGAAAAGATTTCGCAAAGGCTTCTGTGTCCGAAGGACCTTTGTTCATTTTCCAGTTGGCGGCGAAGATAGGACGGCGATACATAGTGTTCGAATTGTTAATGTTGGATTGGTTGTAGTAATATTAGATCGATGAAAGAGCAGCGACGCCAGGAAGTTCTTTTCCTTCTAGCAATTCGAGTGAAGCGCCACCGCCAGTGGAGATGAAGTTCATATCGTCATCGAGCCCAAATTTGTTGACCGCAGTTACGGAGTCACCACCGCCGACGATTGATACAGCATCTGCATCAGCCACAGCCTGTGCTATCGCCCGTGTGCCTTCGGCAAATGAACCGATCTCAAAGACGCCCATGGGGCCGTTCCAGAGAATTGTTTTAGCACTGGCAATTTCTTTAGTGAATTCAGCGATCGCCTGAGTACCGATATCGATGCCTTCCCAACCGTCGGGGATTTCTCCTCCGTTGGCATAGACTTCGGTGACTTTCGTCTCGGCTCCGTCTTTGAATTCCTGAGTGATGCGATTGTCGGCAGGCAGCAAGAAACGAATTCCCTTGGCTTTCGCATTGGCGAGAATCTCTAACGCGAGTTCTAACTTATCGTTCTCCACACGCGAGCCGCCCATGTTATATCCTTGAGCCTTCAGGAACGTGTAGGCCATAGCGCCACCGATGATGAAAGTATCAGCCTTTGCCATCAGTGAATTGATCACTTGAATTTTATCAGAAACTTTTGCTCCACCCATGATGACGAGGAAGGGACGTTCGGCTTGGTCGAGTTTATCAACTAGGTATTCCAATTCCCGCGCCATCAATAATCCCATCGCACTTTTTTTCACAAAATGTGTAACTCCCTCTGTGGAGGCATGGGCGCGGTGCGCGGTGCCGAAGGCATCATTGACGAAAATTTCAGCGGATCCTGCAAGTTTCTTCGCGAAGTCAGAATCGTTGTTTTCCTCTTCTGCATAAAATCTGGTATTTTCTAAGAGCAATACTTGTCCTGCTTGCAGACCTGCGCGTAAGGCTGCGACTTCTTCACCAATCACATCCGGAGCAAGCGTTACTGGTTGACCTAAAAGCTCACTCAAGCGCACAGCTGCTGGTTGCAAGGTAAGGGCTGGAGTCACGCCTTGCGGACGACCAAGATGCGAACAAAGCACCAATTTGGCACCGCCAGCAAGAAGAAGTTGAATCGAAGGAACGGCAGCGGTGATCCGTGTGTCGTCGGTGATTGCACCGTCTTTGAGCGGCACATTAAAGTCAACGCGCATGAGCACTTCTTGATTGCGGACGTCTAAATTGGTGATGGATAACTTGGCCATGGGCAGTGGGTAAGGGGAAGTGGGAACGAATGTCAAGCACCTCTGAGCAAGAAATGTGCCTATTTTCGGGATTATTACTCGACCTTTGTCATGCAAGCCCTATTCTCCGCCCGACCAAAATTACAATAATCATGAAAAGAACTACACTAATGACAGCGGTTGCCTTTTCCTTTCTCACACTAACATCTGTATTCGCAGGTGGTGAAGGATGGTTAACCGATATGGAGGCCGCGAAAAAGCAAGCAGCCGAGGAGAAAAAAGACTTATTGCTCGATTTCACCGGTTCCGACTGGTGCGGCTGGTGCATCAAGTTGAACGAAGAAGTCTTTTCCAAGGAGCCTTTCAAAGTAGGAACAAAGGATAAATTTGTGCTCGTGGAGCTCGACTTTCCTCGCAAAAAAGAACTGGAGCCAAAACTTAAGGAGCAAAATACTGCCTTGCAAAAGCAAATGAAGATCCGTGGTTTCCCCTCGATCATTCTCTGCGATGCCACTGGTAAGCCTTATGCAAAAACTGGTTATCAAGCAGGTGGTCCTGAGAAGTATGTTACCTCTCTCGATGAGTTGCAAGCCGTTCGCATAAAACGCGATGCTTCATTTGCCGCTGCGGAAAAGGCAACGGATGATGCAGAAAAAGCAAAATTTCTTGTGGAAGGTCTGCAAGCGATGGACGAAGAGCTCGTTGAGACTTGCTATTCAGATGTGGTCGATAAAGTTGCCGCTCTCGATAAAGAGGATAAAACTGGTTATGTAAAAGCCCGCAAAGATGCCGCTGCTAAAAAAGAAGCTGCTGAAAAGGGCCAAGCTGCGGTGCAGGAATTCATGAGTGCTAAAATTCAGCCGCTGATGCAGGCGAAAGAATTTGATAAAGCTCTCACAGAAGTGAAAAGCTACATCAAGGAGAATCCAGAGACACCAGAACAATTCAAAGTTGGTTTGCTGATGAACATCGGTCTTGCTGGCCCGATGAGCAAAGGTGATGCCGATGCCGCAAATGCTGTCGTTGATGAAGTAGGCAAAGCCTATCCTGAAAGCGATGTTGCGAAAAATGCTGACAAAATCAAGGAGAGTTTGAAGAAACGCTTTGAAAGCATGCCGAAATCTGCTCCCAAAGAGTAGTTGATTCCTTTACCAAAAAAGCGCCATGGTTCACACCGTGGCGCTTTTTTTATGGAGAAGAATCGCGTTAGGCTATGTTGGTGAACACCGCTTGCACGTCGTCGTCGTCTTCGATCTTGTCGATTAATTTTTCTACTTCTTCGAGTTGTTCATCGGTCAACTCGATTGGATTACTAGCAACTCGTCGCAGTTCTGCTTTTTTTACTACGATGCCTAATTGCTCGACCGCATGTGTTAATGTCGCGAAGCTCGAATAATCAGCATAGGCAGTAACGATCCCGTCTTCTTCGATCAATTCCTCTAGCCCACCATCGATCAGTGCGAATTCGATTTCTTCCAAGTCCATCCCTGGGATTAATGCGAATTCCACAGCAGCTTTGCGTGAGAATAAAAAATCTAACGATCCACTGGGTGCCATCTGACCACCGTTTTTATTGAAATAAGTTTTGATGTTGGTCACCGAACGATTGGAATTGTCAGTGGCGCACTCGATGAATAGCAACACACCATGCGGACCTTTGCCCTCGTAGTTTACCTCGACGATGTCCTGTGCATCTTTCGCGGCGGCGCGTTTGATCGCGGCATCGATGTTATCTTTCGGTAAATTTTCAGCTTTTGCATTGGCGATGGCCATACGCAGTTTCGCATTACTCTCTGGATCTGGACCGCCTTCTTTCGCGGCCATGGTCAGAATTTTTGCTAGTTTAGGAAACACCTTGGACATCTTGTCCCAGCGTGCTTCTTTCGCTCGTCTTCTACATTCAAATGCTCGTCCCATAATGATTGCTATTGTTATAAAAATTGGTGGGTCTGCGAAACAGTGCCCGACCCATTGAAACGGAAAATCGAAAAAGAACCAATACTTGTTTACAAAAAAAATGGGGTAGGGGACTTTCCGTCTTTTATCAATAAAGATTATTTTTTACCTTTCGTGGGCTTTGGAAAAACGCCCACTCGTTTGGCCCAGGTTTCCCATTGGTCGGAGAGAGCTTTTACTTTATCGGGAAATTTACTCGCGAGATCATTCAGTTCGGTGCCGTCTTTGTTGATCTGATAAAGTTCCCATTTTTCCGGTTTCAATCCGCTGGGTTGTGCGATGTTAGCACCGACAAGTTTCCACTCGCCATCACGAATAAAGGCGTTGTTTTCATGCTCGATGCAAATGGGAGATTTTCGAGCTAAAGATTTCCCATCGAAGGCGGGGCTGAGCGATAGCCCGTCGAGAGGGATAATTGGATGGTCGTGAAACGTGGTAGGATATTTCGCACCAGTCACATCAACTACAGTCGCCATCACATCAATCAACTGCGCCGGTTCACGAAACCAATCGCGCCCTGCCTTGATTCGCGCTGGCCAATGCGCGATGAATGGAGTGTTGCAGCCTCCTTCATGCGCAAAGTGTTTGTAGAGACGATACGGGGTGTTAGACGCATTCGCCCATGCAACGCCGTAGCTAGTTTGATTGAGTTCACTATTGGGTTCTCGTCCTTTCACGGGATCACCGAGACCTAAAACAGCACCTTCTGCGCAGGCTCCATTGTCGGAGAGAAAAAGGATCAAGGTGTTATCAAATGCTTGGTTCTTTTTTAGTGTTGATAATAGGTCACCAATTTTTTGATCGATGCGGTCAATCATCGCCGCATACGCCGCCATACGATATTCACAGGCATCTTGTTTTGTTGCATCTACAGTATCCCATGCGGGAACCGCAGGGTCGCGCGCTGTCATTTTCCATGAAGCGGGAATCAATCCTGATGCCAGTTGTCGTTGATAGCGTTCGGCGCGTAATTGATCCCAACCAGCTTTGTATTTTCCGCGATATTTTGCGAGTTCTTGATCTGGCGCGAGCAGTGGCCAATGCGGTGCAGTGTAGGCAAGGTAGAGAAAAAATGGTTGATCTTTTTTCTCTGATTTTTTGTGATCATTGATGAAGCCAATCGCATGATCGGTGAAAGCATCTGTTGAATAAAACGCTCGCTCGCTGGTGGACTTCGGAGTTGGATCGGGTGTGTTGCCATCGTACATGATGCGATCACCGTAGGGAATGAAATGATGGATCGCGCCATGGAGGCAGCCGTAGTATCGATCAAATCCACGTTGCAATGGCCAGTCCGCTTGATCTTTGCCGGCGAGATGCCATTTTCCTGTCATGAAAGTCGCATAGCCAGCGGACTTGGCAACCTGCGCCAAGGTAACGCATGAATTGTTGATGTTTCCTTGATAAGCAGTAGGTATCTTGCTGTTCGTCTCATTGCTACCCTCGGCAGTCATGTGACCTATGCCGGTTTGGTGCGGGTGAAGACCAGTAAGCAATGTCGCGCGCGTGGGGCAGCAGCGAGCTGAGTTATAAAATTGCGTAAATCGCAGGCCGTTGTGAGCAAGGGCATCGAGGTTAGGGGTATCGATTTCACCACCATATGGTTTGATGTCAGAAAACCCCATGTCGTCCACCATGATTACGATGACGTTAGGCTTAGCACTAATCGTTTCCGCGCTAGCCATAGCACTTGAAAGGAGAGAAATGGCGATAAGAAGATTTTTCATTATATGTTAGATATCTGGTGACTGGTTTTCTCGATCTTCCTCCGGAATCGAATCAACCAGCGGAGGAATACTCTTTAGTTGCTTCCAAGCTTTCGCGATGACGAGAAAAAACATCACCATGGCGAGGATATCGACTAACGGAAAATAGGCGTCAAGCAATGGCGACCCCTGCTCTTGCATAAACGTTTTTACAAACCATTTTAGCGCCACCACAAAAAGTAGTAAGCCATTGCCTACGATGATCGGATACATCCAGAAGCGTGGAGACAAATACCCCTTAGCAAGTGCTGTTTTGTGAAACATCACCGCAGCAATGACAGACATGATTACGAGAATATACATAATGTAATGAACGTAGCGCCGTCAGCGTAATCGAGTAAGTAAATAATTGCTACAGTAATATGTTACGTAGAAGTAATGAGTCAGTAAAGTGGCCGAATCATGAGGCCGCGTGATCGATAATTTAGTGCCGAATTTTGCCACAATTAATTTTACGATCTTTTCTATTGACAGCTACCTTTTAATGCAAGATACTGTGCGTGGATGAGTGCGCAAATGGAGCAGGCTGACGATTGGTTCAACAATTGGACTGTGCAGATGCGTAAAGGGCTACTGGACTTTTGCATTTTGCGTGCTTTGACTGATGGCGAATGGTACGGCTATGCTTTGGTAAAAGCGTTGGTAGCAATTCCCGGAGTGGGTGTAGCGGAAGGTTCGATTTATCCCTTGCTTTCGCGTTTGAAAAAGCAAGGCCTAGTGGATACTCGCCTAGAAGAATCTAGTGAAGGCCCAGCGCGTAAATATTATCGACTCACCGTGAGTGGTCGACAACAAGCCGAAGAGATGGCCGTGTATTTTGAGACAATGATTCGAGGCATGAAAACCCTTGCGAAGCAACAACACAAGCAACAAAAATAATCATGAAACCGTGGACTGAAGCAGCAGAGATGCGTCTGGAGCAATACCTTAATGAACGAGTATTGCGTGAGCAGATGCATGGAGAAGAAGCGATCGAACTAAAAGAGGATTTACGCAGGCATATTCATGAAGAAGTGCAAGGCGATGATGCCATACAGCAATGCGGATTGATGCAGTTAGAAAATGCGTTAGGCCGATTGGATGCGGGGTGTCGGACTGCGGCGCTGCCATCAGCTGTGGTCGATAAGCCTCGTGCTTCGGCTTGGCGCAAAAATTTGATCTGGTTCTTCGGTGTATTTTTCCCTCTTGGGGTGGTGATTTTCGAGTGGCTAGTAAATTTCTGCGGCGGAGTGTTTTTCGACCCTATTCCGACAATGGGCCATGGGTTGTTATTGCTATCGGTGCCGATCTTGAATGCATGGTTGTTAAAAACAGCAGGTGAACAGGCAAAGCGACGTTGGAAGTGGCGTGCCTTAGCCTCAGGATTGAGTTGTGCGGTAGGCGCGTTTTACTCACTGTTATTCTTGCCTCTTGTTCCGGCATCATTGTGCGCTTTGATTGCATACGGGTTGGGTTTGTTATCGCTATCGCCGATCTTAGCGTGGTTGAGCACATGGAAAATTTCTGTGCGAGAAAAACATTTAGCAGCTTTTTGTGGAGCGACTGATTTTCGCCGATTGTGGTGGACCTCATTGCTGGTGGTATTCGGTTTGTTATGCATCTACGAGGTTCCTGGATTGTGGACGCGGCATCAAGTGGAGCGCTACCTCACGTCTGATTCTACGATTTCTCAGGACGCAGTGGAAACACTGCGGGCGTATCACTCGGAAGAAACCTTGCTCGGGCAGTGCTATCAAAGCGAAGTATTCATGGATGGAGGTGATATTGCTACGTGGGTCAGTGATGATGCATGGCGAGTGATGTCTTTTAGCAGCAATACGGGACGCACGCAGGATGTCAACAAAGTGCGCGATCTGTATTTCAAAGTTACAGGTGCGCCATTCAATGCGAAGCGTCCCCCTCACTGGCAGCGTGGAAGTAACATTGGAGCGCCTCGCCGGAACGCGTTATCTTTTGAATCTGAGTTTGATTTTGATCACGGGGGAGATGCCGTGGCCTCACAGATCAAATATCTTGATTGTAAAGAATCGCGTTTTGATGGTCATATCGATGGTAGATCACGCATCGGTTATGGTGAGTGGACTTTGGTGTTTCAAAATCAGGGGACTGTAGCGCGTGAAGCGCGTTGCCAAATTCGCTTGCCGCATGGTGGGCAGGTTAGCCGATTGACATTATGGATCAATGGAGAACCCCGCGAAGCGGCCTTTGGTTCAGTGGCGCAAGTGAAGGCGGCGTATAAAGAAGTTGCCGTGGTGCAACGTCGCGATCCTGTGCTCGTCAACATGGTGGGCCCCGATACTTTCATGGTGCAATGTTTTCCCGTGCCGGCAAAAGGAGAGATGAAAATTCGGCTTGGTGTAACGGCACCGCTGGAGGGTGATCAGTGGCGCTTGCCTCGCATCATCGAGAAAAATTTCGGGTTGACTGATTCGTTAGCGCATACGGTCTGGATGCAGAGTGATGAGCATTTTTCCTGTATCGAAAATCATCTTGATTCACACGAAGACGGAGAGATGGAATCGCTTAGCTTTGAGACGAAAACGATGCCTATGAGCTTTCATGTTAGCGAGGCTCCGAGAGAAATGCCTGCCATATGGTGCGAAGATCGTTTTGCCGCGCCGACGGAGAAAATTCTCGTTGCGCAGCCGATTTTAGGAAAACGAGCAGCCGTTGATAAATGCATCGTGGTAGTAGATGGTTCTTACACATTGCAAGCTCATCGGGAATGGATATCCCGTGAGTTAGTGGGGAAAAATGTTAGTATTCTCTTAGCGAATGATAAAAGTGTTTCCATTACCGCAGAAGCCTTAGCGAAGCACGAGTTTCGTGGCGGTTGCAATAACGAGCCAGCACTTTATGAAGCACTGCGCTTAGCTAAAGAATCATCCCGAGCAGCGGTTATTTGGCTGCATGGTCCGCAGCCTGTGGAAATGAATCAGACCGAAAGAATCTTGCAGTTGTTAGAGAGAGGAATCAGTCGCCCGGCATTTTATGAAGTTCCAGTTGTGGACGGATCCAATCGTTTATTTGAAAAATTAGGACGCTCGGAATTCATGAAATCCGCGCCTATTCAGCTATTGAATATGGCGGAATCTGATCACAGTTTATCAAAATGGATCGATTTGCTTGTTGCAGGTGAAGATACCATCAATTGGATGTGGTCGCGGCGTGCGGATGCCAGTGGCTTGGAGGGAAAACCGGTAAGTGACCAACTCGCTCGCTTCTGGGCCATGCAGAAGGTGGCTGAAACGAAGGACTCAGCCCTCGCAATAAAATATCAAATAGTGAGTCCAGTTTCTGGCGCTGTAGTATTAGAAAACATGGAGCAATACGCCCGCCATGGATTAGAGCCAGTGGATGAAAATTTTACTCCGACCGTTCCCAATGTTCCGGAACCATCGTCAGCATTGTTGATATTGTTAGGAGCGATGATGGCATGCATGCGCAGAAAACGCTGAAATCCATCGTTATTTACGCCACAACCAGCGCAGGGAATCGGCAAAAATTGCACCTCCATCTTTGCCGCCGTGACCGCCTTCGGTGATCACGAATTTGCTATCGTATTTTCTGAAACGTAAGGCGGCATCCATTTGTTGATTGCTTAGGAACCAATTGCCGAATTGATTATCGAGATCATTTTTTCCATCTTGCAAGAACACTCGTAGCGGGCGCACAGGTTCTTGTCGAATTAATGCTGGATAGACGTGACCGCCGCGGATGTTGGTGAAACTGCCGACATGACTCATTACTTTGCGAAAGAGATCCGGACGTTGCCAGGCGACGGTGAATGCGCAAATGCCACCTGAACTCAACCCGCAGATCGCGCGTTGGTCTGGATTGCTGGTGAGTTTGTATGTTTGACTCACCGCAGGAAGAATTTCTGTCTCTAGAAATTTGGCGTAATCGCCACTGAGCGTGTCGTATTCTACCGCTCGATTGGGCTTAAGATTCTTCGGCGTATTCCATCCTTGCGTCTCCTTTAAGTTATCAGCAAAAACTCCAGGGTTGATGAATATGGCAATGGTCACTGGCATCTCACCACTGGCGATCAATCGATCCATCATGAGTGGCGTTTTGAAATCACCGGTCTCGCTTGCATAGGCGTGTCCATCTTGGAATACCATCAACGCAGCTTCGGTTTTGCCATCGTATTGCTTGGGGACGTACACGCCATACTGACGAATGGTGCCAGCAAAGACTTTGCTCTTCATCGTCTGCCACGACATTTTTCCTGCCGCTTTTTGGGCGGATAAGGGATGACTAATTACGATAAACGTAGTAATGATTGCTATGATTGTTTTCATGATAGTGAAATATGTGTTAGCCGATCCACGAACGCAGCGTTGCTAGATCACGCTTGAAATGCACGATGCGTTCTTTGGCGTCACCAATTTCGTATTCGAAATGCTGGCAAAGTGGAGCGGTGCAACCACTGGCGATGATGTCGGAGAAGAATTTCTTGCGAACGATCCCTTCGCCAATAGGGCAGGCGTCGCGATTCCACTCACCTTTTGCCTCCCTCCAACGATAGTCTTTTACATTGAGCGCACCCATGCGTTCGCGAGCTGCGGCTACCTGTATGGGCCAATTCGTACCGCCTTCAACGGTGGCATGAGCGATGTCAAAACATAAGCCCATATGTGCAGGGTCGGTGTCTTCCATGGCCAATAAAATATCCCACACTGGTCCGCCTAGAAATGATGGCCCAGAATGGTTTTGGTATCCACTCCATAGTCCTAGTTCTTTATTGATGGCGGCAATGTCCTTGAGCGCGGGAGCAAATTCTCGCACCACTTTCATCGGGTTTTCATTAGGCTTGTAATTCACAAATCCTAAGCGGTATTTTTTGATGCCGTTTGCAGCAAGGATTCGCAGAAATGCTTCTTCCTGAGGACCCATTTTGGTGATGTCAGTCGTTACCACAAAAATGCTTTTGTCACGTTTTTTCAGTGCTTCGATCATTTTTGGTAAGTCATCACTCACCTTGGCAGGGTCGATGTGCGTGACACCTTTTCGAATCGGAATATCAAGGCCGTCCCAGCCGACATCCGCTACTAGTTCGGCAGTTTTTTCCGCATCCAAATCGATGAATACTTTACTAAATCCAATGATTTTTGGTTTTGCTGCCGGGGCTTTCACGGGAGCTGCGTTGAGAATCGTTGGTAAGGCAAGAGCAGTGGTCGCAAGAAAATGTCGTCGTTGCATGGTGAATACATTCTATCACTTGCCGATGATTCTCCAAGCGATTTCCTTGGAATCATGAATATATTGCATTGGAAAATTGAATTATATCATTGAGTATCAATACGCAGTTGATATTTCTTTCTGGCTAAATTGTAATTGATCATGAAACTGTCTCTATTATTTGTCCTCATTACTATCACGCAGATGGCTGTCGCATTGCCCCCGCCAATGATGCTTTCACGGGTGCGCACGGTCATTGGCAATCTCGCCTCTTATTCCGTCACTACGACGAATGTCGAAACGGGGGTGCAGAGTGGAGAAAGCACCTCTATCAGGCTTAACGGGGGCCACGATTTGGTGGGAATGGACAGCTTATGCTTCGGGATGAGTAAGAATGGATACGGTTGGCAGTGTCATAGACATCGTATTTAAAATGAAATCGACGTTTTGGGGAAATGGCATCCTATTTGGCTCTAATGACGATGATTTTTCCGACTCTGGAGATAGTTGCTTTAGTTTTCAAGCGAAGTCTGGCACCGCTTATTACGTTGCTATTGGCGGCTATGATGATGGAACTGCGGTGGAGTTTGGTAACGCCGCCATTGGAAGTCCTTATTTTATTCCTGTCACCACCACGCTTACCGTCACTTCAGATACGCCGGATACGACCGCTCCCGCATTTGCGGCTTTTTCGACATCACCGGCTTTAACTTCACAGTCACAGAAGGCGGCGCGTATTGGGAGTGAGCTTATAAAAATTTCTATCTTTATTCTGGCGATGTCGATACGGAGTTAGATCCTAATGGCGATGGTCTGGATAATCTCACCTGTTATGCTTTTGGTCTCGATCCGCTTGATACAGCATTTTTTGAAGATCTACCCAGTGTTTCGGTCGCGGGGGCGATCATCAAAAGTTTGACCTTTGAATTTTGGCGTCGGGTGGGTGCCTCGGGGGTGACTTACACACCGCAAATTTGCGATAACCTGCAAGCAGCCAATTGGGTGGATTTTCCTGGCACGCCTGCTTTGATCAATGGTGACACAGAATGGGAATACATGCGAATGATCGATACGGAAAATACCACCACGAAACCAAAGCGATTTGCGCGGATGAAGTTGACGTATGTTGATAATTGATCGCGTGTTATCACGGAATTCTCTTGCGCAAAATGTATAGGCGCGTTTTCTTTGCGACGTGTGAGTGAGCAGCGAACTTTGTCAGGAAAGACGATTGATCTATTGGATTTGATGCCGATGGAAGTGCTGTCGCGTTTGCAACATCTGGACGATCTTGTTTTTTTTGATAGCGCAGGAAATTTTCCTTCGAACGCAGGTCCTGCGATCTCAGTCATTGCGGCGTGTGCGGAAGAAGTGATCGAAGGATACTTGTCGGAAGAAGGTGATTTTGATCGTCTGAAACAAACGTGGAATAAGTATCGGATCCATGGAATTGATGCGGGCTATCCTTATGGAGGTCTTTGCGGATGGGTGGACTATGACGGCAGATTTTCCTTCGGTGTCTATGCGCAGATGTTGATCTACTTTCATGAAACGGGTGAGTGGATAGAGAAGGGGAACTTATCTGCGGAAATGAGGGAGGCTGAGGTGATGTTAGAATGCCATGTCAGTGAGTTTCGTGAAACGATGTCTCAGGAGGCATTTATCATGCTGGTGAATCGCATTCGTGAATGGATCGCAGCAGGGGATATTTATCAAGTAAACCTGACGCAACAATTCATCGCAGATTGCCATGGAGAGGCATCGCTTCTCAGTCTCTATGAATTCCTTCGCGAACGTTCACCCGCACCGATGGCTGGCTGGATGAAGCGCTGCGGTCGTGAGGTGCTGAGTTCATCACCCGAGACATTTTTAAAAATCAGTGGCAGTCAAGTCGAGACTAGGCCGATCAAAGGCACTCGCCCGCGCTTTGCCCATCCTGATGATGATCGGCGCTCGGCGTATGAACTACAAACATCCACAAAAGAAATTTCCGAGTTGGTCATGATCACTGATTTGCTGCGCAATGATCTAGGTCAAGTATGTGAATTCGGCTCGGTCCGTGTTGATGAAATGTTGCAGTTAGAAACGCTAGAACAAGTATTTCATCTGGTGTCCACAGTAAGGGGGACGATGCGAAATTCAGTCGATGCCCTGGATGTCATCCGTGCTTGTTTTCCAGGCGGCAGTATCACCGGAGCGCCGAAAAAACGTGCCTGTGAAATCATCGCGGAGATGGAAACTGTGCCTCGTGGTTTGTATTGCGGCGCGATGGGTTACTTAGGTTTTAATGGAGAATGTCAGATGAACATTGTTATCCGCAGCTTGATTCGTGATAATAATCAATTGCATTATCACGTCGGCGCTGGAATTGTGGCTGATTCTTCACCAGAAATGGAATACGAGGAAACACTGCACAAAGCCGCTGGCTTGCGACTCGCGGTGCAGGATTGGCAGAAATTTGTTCGATCAAAAATCAACAAGTAAACTCTGATTCCGCTAGGAGAGAATTTTCCGCAATGCCTGATTTATAAGTTTCATTTCATCAGGAAGACCAATGGTAATACGGCACCAATCGAGCATCGGTGGAAATGGACGCGCGACATGTATTTGTTCCTTTTTCATCAGTTCTTGAAATCGATCGATCGGAATTCCCGTGTGGAAAAATACGAAATTCGTTTGTGAAGCAGTGAACTTGCGGCCGAGTTGCTGCAGCACTGAATTCACGGCATCGCGCCCGGCTTTGATTTGTAGGCGTGTGCGTTCGCAATAGTCATGGTCTAACAGACTAGCATGAGCCGCGACCATTCCTAACAAATTTGGATTGCCAGTCATCAATTCTTTGATCGGCGCAAGCAATGAAGGTTTTGCTACGGCATAGCCAATTCGCAAGCCAGCGAGTCCGTAGATTTTGGAAAATGTGCGCGATACGATGACATCGTGACCAGCGGTCACCAGCCCGACAAGAGTGCGCTCGGCAAAATCATCTGCGCATTCCAAATAGGCTTCATCAATGAAAACGGGAACTTTTTTCGCAGCTTCGATCACGAATGCAGTTAGCTTCGCCGTATCACAGACTGTAGCAGTTGGATTGTTAGGATTGCAAAGGTAGATGCAGCTCGTTTTCTCGGATATTTTTGTAGCCATGGCATCAAGATCATGTTGCCACTGATCATTCACCGGTACAAGCACCGCGCTACCGCCGGCACTTTTCATGGCATCGATGAGTTGGGTATAACCGGGGACCGCGGCAATCACTTCGCCTTTTTTCTCTCCAAAATAACGACCTGCGGCTAACAAAATTTCTCCTGATCCCACACCTAACAAAATATGATCGGTCGGAACATTTTCCTTCTTAGAAATCGCATCGATCAATTGTTGCGCTTGTGCATGTGGATAGCGGTAGCTTCGCGCCATGGTCTGTTGCATGGCATCGATAGCTTTCGCAGATGGTCCGAAGGGGTTTTCATTGATGGAAAGTTGTAGCGGTAGTGAGACAGCCACTTCGCTCTGAGCTCGCAGTGAGGAAACCGCAGCAATGACGCCTGTAGCTGCCTTGAGCCAATGACGGCGATTTAGGAGTAGTGGATTCGCATGTTGCGGCGTGCTTTCTTCGATGGTGAATTTGTTCATGAGCGCGATGTGTCGTTCGTCAATTCTTGGAAGATCATTTCATAATGTGAGAGCTAGGCAAGAGATGGCCACAGTAAACGCATCTTGGCTTGGTCGTGCTAGCCTTTTGTCCACAGTGCAGACAATCGATAAGCTCGGCGCCGATTTTCCCATCGATGGTTCCATCTCTCGCATCAATTTCGTGTATTTTCGCCTTTAAGTGATCATCGGTGAAACCGATGTGATCGCGCAGTAATTCCCACATGGCTTGACAGGCAAGTGTTAGCTCTTCGAGTTCTTGCTTGGTGTTGTCTCTGCTTACACTGATATTATCGATTTTCGATGCAGCATAGTCAGCGGTATTTTGAGCTTTCCTGATTTCCGAGTTCTGCCGCATGTGCCAAAATATATTGCTCATTTTTCGTAATTAGATTTTTTGTTATTGCTAGTTTGAATGCTGGTAAAATCGGCAATCATCGAAGAAATCCTTGATCATAATTCATGTCCTGGTGGCAGGTGCTTTTCGCAATATTCCATGCCATCGGCAAGGACGCGAAACTCGATATTGGAATTGTTTTTTTCAGTGATGCCGCAGACGTGGCATTGATGCAATGCGTTGACTTTTGCGGAAGATATCGCACGTTTGAATTCACTGCGTCGTTTGATTACTTGTGCGCCACCGGACATCATGGCGTTTGTAAATCCGACGGCGGCTCCCGTAAGAAGACCGAACAAGTGAGCCCAGTTGGCGACGGGGCCTGCCGCGCCTGTGAAACAAATGACGAGCCATACCAGCATCAGAAAAATCGTCTGCTTTTCTAAGCGGAAATAGGGCGATGGATGATATTTCATGTGCAAGAAAATAAAGCCGAAGAGTCCGTAATTCACACCCGACATACCGCCAAAGCTGGTGCCGCTGAACAAGGCTTGCGTAAGATTGGATGCCAGCGCCACGCCTAGAACGAGAAGTAGATAGTTCATTGGGCGATAGCGAATTTCCAACAATGATCCTAAGATCCATAACCAATACATGTTGAAGATGATATGTGCGTAACCAAAGTGGAGAAACATCGGCGTGAACAAGCGCCAAATTTGTCCAGACTTGATATCTTTCAACGCATCACCGCCACCGCTCGACTTTCTAAGCGCCGCATCAAGTTCGTCCAGATCTTCCATCATTTTCAGATATACTTCGTCTTCTTCTGGGTTTAGCTGATTGTCATAATTCTGCAATTTACCAAGAATTTCATTATACATCAGACGTTGCTCTTCGCGCTGGGTTTGCGATCGGAAGAACAACGCATCTGCCTTCGCTGAATCATCTCCGACTTTGGTATAAAAGCTAGTGAGCAAGCTAATCGCCATGAGAAAAAATGTGACAGGCAAATGATTCCAGCTTCGTAAAGGCTGGCGATGTTTTGCATCGCGGGGATTCGGCGGCAATGATGAGCTCATTTTTGATCAATTAAATTGTTAGAAATACATCACCAAAAACCTAGTAATGTTCTCTAACGCGACGATAGTTTTACGAACTGTGCTGTCGAGATATAATTCTCAGAATCCGCACTTAACGTGCGGGGTTCTCGGCTACAGGTGCTGTTTGCTCGGGAGTCACAAGTCCTGGTGGTAGTTCCATGATTTGAATGTTGCGAAAATGAATTTCACCACCCTCCGATTCAAGATTGAGATAACCTTTACGTTGCGTGGCTAGACTCACGCCGTTGACGACTTTTCCATTGACGGATAGTTTGATCACGCCGTCGATGCAGGTGACCAGATAGGTGTTCCATTGATCGCGAGGCAGGCAGCGATTTTCTAACGACATACTGCGTTCACCGCGGGCATTATCTGGTTTCGTCGTCATGCCTAAGGTGCCCCATACTTCGCCGTGCACGAAGGCGATCGGTGCGGGATTTCCATTTTTGTCTGGATGGAGTTTTGGATAGTCGATTTCTAGCATTTGCACTTCTACACCTTTAGGCAATGGCCCTCCCTTAGCGGGTGTAGGATCACTCCACACAAATACTCCTGAGTTTCCGCCAGGTTCTTTGTGCATCCACTCAATGTGCAGGATGAAATTTTCATATTGTTTTTCTGATCTCATCACTCCGGTGGGACGTCCGCTGCAAATCAATAATCCATCTTTTACTTTCCAAGTATATGGACTGGTATTGACGTTGACCCAGCCACTGAGATCTTTTCCATTAAACAAAGAAACCCATTGTGGCAAAGCGGATTGAGCTTTGCTGGACTGGGAAAAATACATCGATAAAGCAATTGTGGAGATGCGTAAAATGTTCGTCATTCATCATCATACGTAATTGGGTTCTGCGATTATTCATTTTTCGTTCTCTGTTTTGCCGATAGTGTCGAAATATAATCACCTCCGAGAATGCCATTGCTAAGCAGATTATTCCAAGTATATTTTTTCTCGATGAAACGTAACATGTTGCTCGTCACATTATTGCTCATAGCCGTAGGCACGGCTTATCTAATGACGCATCATCAAAAGGAACCGCCTCCTGAACCAGTCATTGTCGTTGCTCCAATTGCACCCACGGCTGATACCCCAGAAGTGGTGGTAAAAGCGCCAGAATATGTGTTGGCTAATGGGTCGCCCGATGGGATTGGCAAATTTTATATGGGCCGTGAAATTGCTCATGTCATGGGGCATCCTGCAATTGGATGGTTAGAGCGTGATGAACGCGAGCGGGAAGAAGCACCCAGCAAGGCTATCGCGGCATTCGATTTACGGCCTACGGATGTGATCGCCGATATCGGTGCTGGCTCTGGGTATTATTCCTTCCGCATGGCGGAAAAAGTGCCAGAGGGCAAAGTGGTGGCAGTGGATATTCAGCAAGAAATGTTAGATTTTCTCAATGCAAAATCAAAAGAACTGGGCGTGAGTAATGTTCAGGCTCATTTGGGGGAAATTGATGACATCGCACTAGCGGAAAATACATTGGATGCGGCATTGATGGTGGATGCTTATCATGAATTTTCTCACCCTGCAGAAATGTTAGCTTCCTTGCATAAAGCACTGAAGCCCGATGGTCGTATCATTTTGTTAGAGTTCCGCGCGGAAGATCCACGAGTGCCGATTAAGCCATTGCACAAAATGACCGAGGAGCAAGCAGTGAAAGAATATGGTGCCGCGGGTTTCATTTTACAGTCTAACAAAAGGCAACTACCGTGGCAGCACTTTATGGTTTTTGTAAAAAAGTGAAGTGACCCTCATCGATTGAGCGCGATCAACTGCAATTTCATCTATTTGATTGACTCGGATGCTGGCATTGAGTATGGATCTTTCAATGAATAGTGCGAATGCCATAGGGGAGAAGACGCATTCCCCATCCAAAGATCGAGCACCCAGCGCATGGATCACTTTCCTTGCGCATTTCCTCATCATCCTTTCCGCATGGACGCTGGTGATCAAATACATTTTTCCTATCGCTCATTCCGCCGTCTTCGGTCTGCCGCTGACGACTCACATTGCCTGGGATCTCTGGCCGGTCGCCCACGTGTGGCTCGCTTGGGTTTTGTTGCGATGGAAACCCTACACCGCTTGGCTCGCCATCTTGATGTCCGCCGTAGAGATTGTGATTATCGTCACGCTGTTTTATCGTTTCCTCAGTTCACCAGAACCTGAGTGGACGATTTGGCGGACGAACTGGTTCATCAACAAGGTCTTCGTTCTCTCCTGCTTTATTCTCATCCTCGGCACCTTCGTTTTGCCCCGTAAAAAAACAACAACCGCATCAATACCATGAATCGCAGACACACACTCAAACTTCTTAGCAGCGGAGCCACCGCGCTGGCCCTATCGCCCACAACCGTTCTCGCGCAAGAGGCGAAAGGAGCCATGAAAAAAATTCTATCCTCTAGCGAAGAGATTCCTGTGATCGGCATGGGCACATGGCGAACCTTCAATGTCGGCAGTGATACCGTCCTGCGCGACCGCTGCGCGGAAGTCCTCAAAACCTTTTTCGACAACGGCGGGAGCATGATCGATAACTCGCCGATGTATGGCTCCGCCCGCGAAGTGGTTGGTTACGCGCTGAAGAAAATCGGCATTCCTAAGAACCTTTTCTCTGCCGAGAAAATCTTCAGCGAGGACGGCACTGCAACTCGTAAGCAGACCGCCGAGTCGGCTGGGTTGTGGGGTGTGAAGAGCTTCGACCTCATGCAGATCCACAATCTCGTGGCATGGCAGGAGCACCTCGCCACTCTGCGAAAAATGAAGGATGAGGGCGTGATTCGTTATCTCGGCATCACCACCTCCCACGGCAGACGGCATGAGGATGTGGAAAAAATCATGAAGAGTGAGCCTCTTGATTTTGTACAACTCACCTACAACATTACCAACCGCGAGGTCGAAGAACGATTGCTCTCTGTTGCGGCGGAAAAGGGCATCGCGATCATCGCGAACCGACCTTTTGATGGGGCTGAGCTCTTCAAGCTCGTGCAATCGAAAAACGCCAAACTCCCCGAATATGCGGCGGAAATTGGCTGCACAACATGGGCCGCATTTTTCCTTAAGTTCATCGTCTCACACCCCGCCGTCACCTGCGCCATACCAGCCACCAGCAAGGTTGCCCACATGCAGGAAAACATGGCCGCTCGCCTCGGCACGATGCCAGATCAGGAAACTCGCAAGCGCATGATCGAGACGATCACGAAACTATGATCGATAACATCAGCAGCTATTCGGTCAAAAATTTCATCCCTTTCGAAGATGAGGTGTATTTTCGGCTCTTCGAACGACATTTCGAGAAATGGTGGCCCGTGCATCCGCTGATGCTCGTGCTCGGCGTGATCATCCTCGTGCTCGCATGGCTGGGAAAATCGCGCGCGCTTGCTGTTGCCCTCGCCGTGCCGATTGCCTTCTGTGCGGTCAGTTTCCACTTCCAACTCTATGCCGAGCTAACACCCTTGGGGAAATACTTCGGCTGGGCCTTTCTCATCGAGGCCACGCTCATCTTTCTATGGGGCTTCGCGGGAAAGCCGTTCGGAAAATTTCGCCCCACCATACACGCGATCATCGGATTCGCGATGGCGGTCTTTGGTCTCGCGGTCTATCCCTTCCTCGCCCTCGATGCCGAGCGGAAATTGACAGGAGCCGAATACCTTGGCATGTCGCCCGATCCCACCATCTGCTTCGTGCTCGGCATCTTCTTGATGTCGAAAAGGCCGCTATGGTTTCTCCTGCTTTTTCCCATTCCTTTCCTCTGGGCCGCCGCCACCGCAGGAACAATCGATGCCCTTGGAGCGCCCATGGCCATGACGCTTCCCGCCGTCTCTGCCATTGCATTCATCGTCGCGATTGCGTGGAAATGGCTTTTGCCAAAAGACTCCTAAAGGAACCATAGTCTACATGTTGCTTAGCGAATCTTCGCCACATCCAATCCACGCCAGGAACTCATGGTTGCCATCAGTTCCGGTGATGGGGGAGTTGATCAGGCCTTTCCAAGTTTTTCCGCATTCTTCGACGACGAAGTGATGAATTTTATCGACAGCTTTTTGTCGCAATGCTTCATCGCGCACGATGCCGCCTTTGCTGATGTCGCTGCGTTCGAGTTCAAATTGCGGTTTGATCAAACAGATCACTTGTCCTTCTGGTTTGAGCACACGAAAAACAGCGGGTAAAACTTTCGTCAGTGAGATGAATGATAAATCCATCACAGCGAGATCAATTGGTTCGCCGATATCGTGTGGTTCCATGTAACGGGCATTGAATTTTTCTTTTACCACTACACGTGGATCACTACGAATTTTCCACGCCAGTTGGTTGGTGCCCACATCGATCGCATGCACTTTTTCGGCACCGCGTTGCAGTAGGCAATCGGTAAAACCACCAGTGGAGGCTCCAATATCCGCACAAATCAATCCGGTGACGTCGACCGCAAATCCATCCAAGGCACCTTCCATCTTCAGCCCACCACGGCCTACGTATTTGAGTTTTTCCTTAACCTCTAGCGGAGCATCACTCTCTAACGAAACGCTAGGCTTTTCGATCAATCGATCACCACTGCGCACTTCACCTGCGAGAACGAGACGTTTCGCTTGTTCGCGTGATTCACATAAACCACGCGCCACTAGCAAGGCATCCACTCTTTCTTTCATCGGCGTGAGTGAAACATAGCAGGGGAGAGAAAGCGAGAGTGATTTCTTAGCTGATGGTTTCTAGCAAGTGTAATTACTCGATCACGATTTCGTGGATGATGAGCCAGTATTTCTGGGGAGCTGTGACAAGGATACGAACTGCTTTCGTTCCTGTCGGAATTTTTCCGCTGGCTTTACCTTCGGTAAAATTACCGATATTTTTCCATTCCTTGCCATCCACTGATGACTGCAAATTTCCTTGTTCTAAACGATCACCATTGGCACTGGCTTTGCCGCCGGTTTGCACGGTAACGGTCGATTCTTTGGCGATGGGTGATGCTAGTTTTAAGGTAACATGATCATCTTTCTTCAGTTCACGCGCTGCCCAGAAAAATGTTTCTGCTTTGCCATCAAATGCAAATTCGATCGCGTGACCATCGTGAACATTGAGTGATGTTTCGATCTTGCTACCATCTTTGGTTTCTTTTTTTGGAGGGTCGTTTGGTGTAGCGCGATTGATTCCTGCTGCATCGTAGTGTTTCATCACGCCATTAAGACGTGCGCGGAAATCAGGATAATTTTTCTGTGCCGTCGGTAACCAAGCAATTTCTGCGAGAGCAGCGATTCGAGGGAATGCCATGTATTCGACTTTTTTCCAGTCCTTCATGTATTCGGTCCAGAGTTGCGCCTGCACACCAAGGATACGTTTGCGTTCATCATCGTTACGTCCAATCGACGCGGGGTCATAGTTGTATAGTTTTTCCACGGTGAGAAATCCACCGATGGCTTCATATTCCGCACCTTTTGCTAACTCCACAGAGGCGGGATGTTGGTAATGGTCGAGGTAGGCATAGGCATTCGGCGCCATGACTACGGTGTTGCCTTTATCGAGCGCATGGTGAGCCCAGTTTACATCACGCCATACCATCATCGTGGCGGATTTCGGCAGACCACCTTCTTGAATTTCGTCCCAGCCGATGAGGTTACGCTTCTTCGATGCGAGAAATTTTTCGATTCGTCCGATGAAATAACTTTGCAACTCGTCGGCATTTTTCAGGCCTTCGCGCGTCATGACTTCTTTGGCAAATTTCGATTGATTCCACTGGTTTTTTGGCGCTTCGTCGCCGCCGATGTGGATGAAACGAGAGGGGAAAAGTTCGCATACTTCAGTGAGAACATTTTCCAAAAAGGTAAACGTTTCTTCCTTTGGTGCAAAGGTATAGGGATGAACTCCCCAGCGAGTCATGACCTTAGGGGCATAACCTGGAACATCAGTATTTCCGAGTTCTGGATAGGCAGCGATGGCTGCGGCGGCATGGCCAGGCAATTCGATTTCAGGGACAATTGTGACATGGCGTTTCGTGGCATAGGCGACCAGATCTTTGATCTGTTCTTGGGTGTAAAATCCGCCATAACGTTTACCGTCGTCGCTATTGCGATTTCCATAGGGCGGCGACGACGCGCGGAAGCCGCCGACTTCTGTTAGCTTCGGATATTTTTTGATCTCAATGCGCCATCCTTGATCTTCGGTGAGATGCCAATGAAATACATTGAGTTTGTGGAATGCCATTTGATCGATGAATTTTTTCAAATCCTCGATTGGAAAAAAATGTCGCCCACAGTCCAAATGCATACCGCGCCATCCGAATTCAGGCTCGTCTGAAATGGCCAGCGCCGGAATGGCCGCAGATGCCTGTTTCATCGGCAAATCAGCCGGCAATAATTGCATCAATGTTTGCATGCCCCAGAAAGCACCTTCGGCATCTTTGCCGATGATTTTTATGCCCCGTGGTGTAACACTAAGTTGATAGCCGCCCGCCTTGAGTGGTAGAGTTTCATCGATGTCTAGCGCCACTTCCGATTGTAGCATGATCTTCAGTTCTTCAGCGACTGCTTTCGTTTTTTGCCCCGTCAAACTCCCGAATTGCGCGCTCAGTAATTCCGCTTCCCCAGTAAGTTTTCGATCAAAACGAATTGCCGTTGTGGCGCTGAACGCAAATGAGCCTTCTTGCGCTTGCATCGATTTTGGTTTGGGAATCAGTGGCAGGGACTGACCAAAAACCGTTCCAACAAGCATCGATAATATAATTGTATTTTTCATGTGTACAGAAATATTACTATCGCACGCGTGGTAACTTTGCAAATAGAAATTGGGAAAACTCAAAAGGTGCGGAGAACTTGTTTCGCCAGTATCTCCATAATTTCTCCAAAATGGACCGATGCACTCTTGCGCAAAGTCCTGTGCTCCGCTACATCATCCCTGTGGCCGCGAAGAAAACAACTAGCAGTTCTCGGATTTATGTCGTTGTCGGAACCGACGATGGACAAGTGCGTGAAGAAGCGTTGAAGTTGTGGAATGATCTCACCAAGGGAGT